>JAKQBR010000088.1 GCA_029574005.1 Deltaproteobacteria bacterium
TTGATGACGCCCTTGATGAGCATGTCGCTGTACAGGATGCCATCGATATCGGCATCCAGCAGCATGTCCCGATTGGCCACGATGATATCGCGTTCCGCATCGGTGATGCCGACAAAGGTGATGTTTTCCAGGAAGCCGGCCCGATCTCCTTCAAGGATAACACCGAACCCGAGCTCCGGGAAAAGGGACTGCATGTGCTCCAGGGTGAAGGCATACAGGTCGTCCAGCTTGCGAAACTGAGAGATCTTGGTGCTGATGTCGAGCAGTGAAAGGAAGATCTCGTTCTTGCGGGTGATCTCTTTTTCCTTGATCAGGGAATCGATCAGAGCGGCATTGAGGTCCTGGGTGCGACGGTCCACTTCCCGCTCCAGTCCCTCCAGGAGCCGGGCGTTCTCGATATTGGGGCCGAGCACCGGCCCCAGATCGTGCAGGATCTCACGCTCGGCCCTTGAATAGGCTGTGCCGTTGATCTTGCCGCCCAGCAGGATGAGCGCGGTTAGGCTGTCCTGGAGAAAGATCGGCATCATGATCTCGGTTTGCGCCAGCCAGGACTCGACCTTTCCCTGCCGGGCATGGACCCATTCCTCAATGGCGTCGTAGGTGACCAAGGGCTGATCCTTGGAACACAGCGCCACGAGAGGATGGTCGAGGCCGATGCTGATCTGGCGGTCTTCCCCGGGAGGGTGCACAGAGGCAAAGATGCCCTGTAGTCCTTGAGGGTTCGAGACAAGGGCACCTTCATAACAGTTCTTCTCCTGGTCCCGTATCAGGATGACACTGCGCGAGGACAGGATGGTCCGGAAAAACCATTGGGTCAGGATATCCACGATTTCCCTTATATGGTAGGACTGCGACAGTTGCTTGGTCATGGCATAGTAACGGTGTTTCAAGTCATCGTTCACACTGCGGATGAAGAGGTTCAGGACGGCATTCACGCCCTGCTGGATGGGCCTGTAGAGCACAAAGGCGCACAGAAGGCTGGCATACAGGACCTCGGGATGCCGGACGGGCGGGTAAAGCTCAAGCGGGATGATCACGATCGCCAGCATGCAGGCAATCTGCAGGGCGATCGCCAGAAAGGAGCGGATATTCTGCAGGGCCAGGAAGAGATTATGCTTGAAGAGCGCATAGGTCATGAAGATCAGCGGTATGAAGCCGAAGGTGCCCAAGGGATAGAATTCGACGCCCAGGACCGCCAGGTTGTTGGTCATGCTGAGGAGGATCAAGCTGCCGAAGCCGTAGGACATGTACTTCAGGGTGGTCTTCCGCTCGGGATTGTCCGTCCTGCGGTAGGTTCGTATAAAGAGGATGAAACCGAGAACCATACCGAATCCCCAGGCCGAGAAAATGACATGATACAGGACGGAGCCTCTGGCGATGTATCCCCAGTAATAGCTGTAAACGCCGTCGAAATAGTGATCCGTAAAGGCAAAGGGCGCCATGCAGATGCCGAAGGCATAGCCGGCATAGACCAGCCACCAGTGCTTCCTGGTGCCTGTCACCAGCCACGCCAGGTGGAAGAAGAGACCCAACAGCGCCAGGTCCAGGAAGAAGTGGTCAAAGCGGGAGATCGAGAGCGCCAGGTCGGGGTCCTTCACGATGGTCAGGAGGCCGATGTCCGCGTTCAGCATGCACACGGCCAGGCATATCAGGCCGAAGAGGATGGTCTCGGGGCGATTCTGCTCCAAACCGATAATGACGAGTGAGAGCAAGGCCGCACAAAGGGTGGAGACGAGCGGAGGGATGCCGTAGGGGATAAGCCTGTCAGCGATATAAGACCAGGAATAGTCTCCGAGCGCGACGACGATCAAGGCGACGATGCATGCATACGCGATCAGGAGAATGGTGCGCGTCAGAGCAGACACGATGGTCCGGCGCACCGAGCTGCTGACGATGCTCCTATAGTACACGCCGTAGGCGACAATTATCAGGGGGATGAATTCCAGCTGATAAAAAGGGAAGAAGGTGATGCCGAAGGTGATGGGCGCCGTACCCACAAGCAGTACGATCGACAGGAGACAGAACAACTGCATCGAGGCATACTGCATGCGGGCGAGGCCGGCCGTCGCGGAGCGCCTGAGACGGCCGAACAGGAAGGTCCCCATGACGATGACGGCCAGCAGCCCCAGGGAATAGAGCTGATAGGAGACCGCGGCGCTCATGATGTATGGTCCGCTCGGCAGTCGAAATACGACCGGGACGGCATCGGTCTGCAGAAAGTCCAGCAGCATGAGCGCAAAGCTGATTACATAGAAGACGGCGATAAGCTTAGAGCGTGGCCGCCCGCCGACGATGAGGAAGAAGTGCGCCAGGAAACCGAGCAGGATGAACGAATAGGCGCTGATCAGCCTTGAGTTCTGCAGGGCGATCGCTTCCGGGAAGATGACGGCGAAGACATCCTGAACGCTGCTCATGATCCACAACAGGCAGAGGATGGCGAAGAGCATGGCCCCCGGTTGTTTCGTGGATCGGCGGATGCTGAAATCAATCATCAGGATGCAGGCCAGGATGGAGAGCATGGAGATGATCCCGTAACCCACCACCCATTCCCAGAAGGCGGCGATATTGATGGCATCGATATTGTTTAGAAAGATGCCGAGCTCAGTCGAGAGCGGAATACCGTTAAAGGCCAGTGCCGCGCTGATAAAGATCTTCTGCCTGAACTCAAGGCGCCTGTTCGCATCATGTTCGCCACGCGTCAGCCCCGCGGCGATGAGCAGCAGGGGAGCAAAGGCCAGACTGAGCGGCGGAACCGTCATGAACAGGCGCACGGGCAGGAAGCTCAAGGCGCACAGGAGCGCCAGCAGTACTACCCCGCCGGCCAGGAGGCGGTGGGCGATGCCAGCGGTTCTCGCGTTCCCGGCGATCGGGACAAAGGCAAGCACGAGCAGCGGCAGGCAGGCGGCGGCCATGGATGCCACGGCCCAGGGGGCAAGGCCGAACGACATGGCCAGGGCAACGCAGATCGCCAGGATAATGAGCCAGGGCAACAACCACCTGTGCGGGCGAAGGGCAAGGCGTGAATAGGCCAGCTCGATCGAGAGCGGTAACATCAGGGTGAACGTGGGGTAGGCCACCCTGGCCAGGGCGTAGAGCGGGGTGTCGGACGGCACGATGCTGCGCAGGATCAGACACGCGTTGGAAAGAAAGGCCAGCACACACAGGATGGTGAACCACCGGTGATCATCCGTGCCCCTCAACGCACGCAAGGCATATGCCGGCAGAAGGACGCAGATCAGCAGGGTGAACAATGGCAGGAAGAGGATGACGAAGACGCTGTTGGAGAGATATTCCATTGCGCCTCTCTAGAGCCTTGAGCAGGCGATGCGTGCCGAGGGTATCCCGCTCCGCATGCGGGACGGTTCAGATCCAAGGCCGAGTTGTATGTTCATCAGGTATTTTTCGGCAGTTCTCGGGGGTAACATGAACTTCGCCGTTTACGGACCGCCTCGTTCCCGGGGCCCGAGAACCGGGCCGCCGAAACCATTGACGAACACGGTCTTTGTATGCCATGGAGTCTCGCGTGTTGACGACAGACGAAACCCTTTTCAAGCTCGCCCACGCGTGCGGGAGGTCTTGATGGCCGGCACCAGTCTCCTGGCATTGATCGATGATATCGCCAGCATCCTGGACGATGTCGCCCTGATGAGCAAGGTGGCCGCCAAACAGACGGCCGGCGTCCTGGGAGACGATCTGGCCCTCAATGCCCAGCAGGTCGCGGGCGTGAAGGCGGACAGGGAACTGCCCGTGGTCTGGGCCGTAGCCAAGGGCTCGCTGAAGAACAAGGCCGTGCTTTTGCCGGCGGCCCTGGCCATCAGCGCCTTGGTCCCCTGGCTGGTAATGCCGCTGCTGATGGCGGGAGGGCTCTATCTCTGCTACGAGGGCTGCGAAAAGCTGGCGCACAAACTGCTGCATCATGGGGGGAGTGCCGATGACAACCATCGCACCGGTCATCTCGAAGCCCTCACCGATCCGGCGATTGACATGGCCGCCTTCGAAAGGGACAAGATCACCGGGGCGATCCGCACCGATTTCATCCTGTCGGCCGAGATCATCGTGATTGCGCTGGGCACGGTCGCGAGCGCGCCTCTCGGCGAGCAGGTGCTGGTCCTGACGCTGGTGGCGGTCATCATGACCGCGGGGGTCTACGGCATCGTGGCCGGGATCGTCAAGCTGGACGACGGCGGCCTTTTCCTGAGCCGGAAAAGGGGGGACGGCCTTGCCGCGCGGATACAGCGCGGCGTGGGAAAAGGAGTGCTCGCGCTCGCCCCATACCTGATGAAAGGCATCTCCATCGTGGGCACGGCGGCCATGTTCGTGGTGGGCGGCGGGATCCTCAACCACGGCCTGCCCGGCGTGCATACCCTTGTCTCCACCCTGTCCCACGGGGCCGGCGTTCTCCCCGGTTGGGGCGCCCTCTTCCAGGGCTTCACCACCGTCGCCTTAAACGCCCTATCAGGCCTCGCCGCCGGCGCCCTGACCCTGGCCCTCGCGACGCTTGCCAAGCGCCTGGCCCAGGCCTTGAAAAACGGCAGGGGACATTGAGCAGCGTTTTTCTCTTGTGTCCCATCCCTTGCCTTACCCGCCCGTCATCATTACTTTTGACGTCTTAAGGAGCCGCCATGTTCAATTCGACATCCATCGGAGCCATGTTCCAGGAAAGCGTCCTGCGTTACGGCAACGACCCATGCGTCTCAAGTAGGGACGCCGGCGGCAGGTATCGGAGCATCTCCTATAGCGAGTTGGACGGTCTGGTCAGAAAACTGGCCCTCTACCTGATTGAGGCCGGCATCCACAAGGGCGACAAGGTTGCCCTCTTCTCGTCCAACCGCTACGAATGGTGGCTGGCCGACCTGGCGATCCTGTCCATCGGCGCCATCAATGTCCCGATCTATGCCACCAACTCTGCCGAAGAGGCGGGCTACATCATGAAGGATTCTGATGCCATCTTTCTCATGGCCGGCACGGCCGCACAGCTGGACAAGGGCCTTCAGGGCGCTTCAAACCTGCTGGGTGCGCTCGTTTTCGACGATGCCGTCGACCTGAAGCCGGGGGTGACCACCCTGTCCTCAGCTCTGGCCAAGGGGGCCGGACACCACGACCCGGCGGAATTCGACCGCCGGCTGGACAGCGTAAGCGGCACGGACCTGGCTACCTTCATCTACACCTCCGGGACCACCGGCCATCCCAAGGGGGTCATGCTCAGCCACGGCAACCTGGTGGCCAATACCAAGCAGAGCTACCTGGCCATCAAGTCGGTCTTCGATCACCAGCGCCAGACGTTTCTTTCGTTCCTGCCCCTTTCGCACGCCTTTGAACGCACGGTCGGATACTACATGGCCGTTTATACCGGCAGCCACGTCTTGTTCGCCCGCAGTCCCGTGGCCGACCTCAAGCAGGTCAGACCGACCATGCTGGTCAGCGTCCCGCGCATCTACGAAATGATCCATGCCGGGATCATGAAACAGGTATCCGCCAGCAAAGGCATGAAAAAACTCCTACTCTGGTGGGCACTGCGCACCGCCCGCAAAAACCTGCCCTACATCTGCGGCAATATCCCCCGCAGAGGGTGGTTCGCCCTGAGTTACCGCGTGGCCGACAGGCTCGTATATCAGAAGATCAAGACCTCGCTGGGCCTCGACCGGATCGACCTGTGCATCTCCGGCGGAGGCCCCCTCTCGGTTGCCGACGCCGAGTTCTTCCTGGGCATCGGGGTGCGGGTGGTGGAAGGATTCGGCCTGAGCGAATGCTCGCCGGTGACCAATGTGAACCTGCCCCACTGGATCAAGCCGGGCACCGTCGGCCCGGCCTATGTCGATACCATCGAGAAGATCTCGAAGGAAGGGGAGCTGCTCATCAAGGGCCCCCAGGTGATGCAGGGCTACTATCGCAACGAAGAGGCCACGCGGGAGGCCTTCACCGCGGACGGCTTCCTCAAGACCGGCGACATCGCCGAGATCGACGCGGACGGCTTCCTGAGGATCATCGGCCGCAGCAAGGACATCATCATTACAGCGGGCGGCAAGAACATCGCGCCACAGAACATCGAAAGCGAGCTCAAGAACTCACCCTACATCAACCAGGTCTGCATCATCGGCGACCGACGCAAATACCTTGCCGCGCTCATCGTGCCGGCCTTTGAAAATCTTGAAGCCTGGGCAAAGGAACAGGGCATTCCCTACAGCTTTCATCAGGACCTCATCACTGATACCAAGGTCCTGGCCCTCTTCCATCAGGAGCTCGAACGGTATAACAAGAAGGTCGCCCAGGCCTCGCGGGTCATGCGCTTCACCCTCTTGAACACCGAATGGTCCCAGGAAACCGACGAGCTGACCCCCACGCAGAAGATCAAACGCCAGGTCATCAACGAGAAATACCGCGAGGTCATAGAGAAGCTGTACAACGAGTGAGCCCCCTGGCGATCGGGAACAGCAAGACGGCCAAGATCCAGATTAGGGCCATGAACGCCGGCTCTGCCGGCGAGAAACGGACCTTGAACCGTGCGTCCGTCCTTCGTGACGCCGCCGCATTCGACGCCGTGTCGGGATCGTCCGTATCCGCATTATCGAAGCGGGCATGGTGCCGGTTGGAGCGGTAGCGGCAGAACACCTTGCGCCACTCCATGGAGAGTGACGCCGGCAGGATGGGGTGGGACCTGATGCGCTCGTCCCGAGACCACATCCCCGCCGACAAGCCCTGATCGCTCGATGAGGGTTTTCAAGTCAAGGACTGTCGGGTATAACATTTTGTGGAAACATTCGGCGTTGTCGTATATAATAGCATAATGATATATCGTTATAATTATATATATCATTGCATCATGACCTCCCTCGGCACGATCCTGCCTGCTGTCCATCCGAGAAAGTCGCCGTCGGGGTTATGAGAGGGGTGGCTTGCGGTACAACAAACAGGTAATCCTGCTGGTGGCTATCACTATCCTGTGCCTGGCGTCTTTCGTCATGATCTACGGCGAGGCGAGGAAAAACACCATCGCCGATCTGAACAGCCGCCAGACCGCGCATGCCAGACAGGCCGCCAAAGGCCTGCAGGACCATTTCCGGCATCTCATCGACATACTCACCATCCTGGCCTGCCAGGATGATGTCGTGGCCATGAACGCGCCGGGCAAGTCCATGCTTTCAGACGTCCGGCGGGCCTATGCCGCTGAAATCAAGGGCGTGACGCGGGTGGATGCCCGGGGGCGGATCATGTTCACCATCCCTGAGCATGGCGCTGCGATCGGCTCGGACATCTCGTGGCAGGAACACGTGGCCGAGATCATGCGCACCCATAAACCGGTCATCAGCGATGTCTTCCTGGCGGTCCAGGGCTTCCGCGCCATGGCCGTGCATGTGCCGGTGTTCAAGGACGGCGCCTTTGACGGCACCCTGGCCTTCCTGATCTCCTTCGACCATCTGGCCAGGCAGTACCTCGAGGATATCCGCATCGGCAAGAACGGCTACGCCTGGATCATCAGCCGCAAGGGCATCGTGATCTACAGCCCCGAGAGGGCCCATATCGGCGCCCATGTCTTTGATGCCTTTCGGAAATCTCCCGAGGTCATCACCATGGCGCGCCGCATGTTGGCGGGCAAATCAGGGGTGATGGACTACCGACTCGCGCCCCGGAGCGGGTCCACGGAGAAAATGACCCTCGTCCACGCCATCTATATGCCGATCCGCCTGGATACAACCTTCTGGTCAATCGTGGTGGCCACGCCGGAAGATGAGATCGCCTCCCTGATGGAGGGCTTCACGCAAAAGCTCCTTTTCCTGACCGTGGCGCTGTTTATCTTCATGGCGGTCTTTACCTATTTTTTGATCAAGCTCCGCATCGTCTTGCGCGAGCAGGCCAAGCGTCGTTTGATTGAAGAGGCGCTCGGCCAGGAACATCAACGCCTGCTCGACATCATCGAGTTCCTGCCCGATGCCGTCTTCGTAATCGACAAGGACAAGAAGGTCGAGGCCTGGAACCGGGCCATCGAGTACATGAGCGGCGTGCCCAAGGAAAAGATGCTGGGCAAGGGCGATTATGAATACGCCGTGCCCTTTTTCGGCACCCGGCGTCCCATCCTGATCGACCTCCTGGACCTGCCCGACGAGGAGCTTGAAAAGTCGTATAAATATGTCAGACGCACCGGCAAGATGATCTATGCCGAGTCGTACATCCCCACCCTCTTCGGCGGAGAAGGCGCGCATCTCTGGGGGGTGGCCGTTCCGCTCTATGACACGCAGGGCAACCGCAACGGGGCCATTGAGGCCATCCGTGACGTCACGCTCCTCAAGCACAAGGAAGAAACCTTACAGAGGACCAACCGTGCCCTGCAGCTCTTATCCCAGGCCAATGCCGTCATCATTAATGCCCGCGACGAAGGCGATCTGCTCCAGAGAACATGCCGCCTGATCGTGGAGAGCGCCGGCTATCTCATGGCCTGGGTGGGCTATGCCGAAGACGGACCCGGCAAACATGTCAAACCCATGGCCCAGTATGGTTTCGAGGACGGTTATCTTGATTCCCTTGAAATCACCTATGGTGATGCCGAGCATGCCCAAGAGCCGACCGGCACGGCTATCCGGACCGGCCGGAAGGCGTTACTCAAGGACATTCCGAGGGACGCTGACCACGCCCAGGGGCGCGATGGGGCCCTCAAGGGGGGGTATACGTCTTCCCTCGCCCTGCCGCTTTCCAGCGGCGGGCACACGTTCGGGGCCCTGAATATCTATGCCGGCAACCCGGATGCCTTTCACGAGGAGGAAGTGACCTTGCTGGAGGAGCTCGGCGCCAACCTGGCCCATGGCATCATGGCCTTACGGGCGAGGTCCGAACGGGCCGAGGCCATGGAGGCCTTAGAAAAAGAACGCGCCGAGCTTGAATCCCGGGTACAGGCGCGCACGCACGAACTGCAGGAGGCCAATACGCGCTTGAAGGAACTGGACCGGCTGAAGTCCCTGTTCATCGCCTCGGTCTCCCATGAATTGCGCACCCCCCTGAACTCGATCATCGGGTTCAGCGGGGTGCTGCTGCAAGGCCTCTCCGGCGAGCTCAACCCCCGCCAGCGCGATCAGATGGAGCGCATCCAGCGCGCCGGCAGGCATCTGGTGCAGCTCATCATGGACGTCATCGACGTCTCCAAGATCGAGGCCGGCAATATCCCGGCCGTGCCCAGCGACTTCGACCTGGCCGATCTCATGCGCGAGGCCGAGCAGGGCCTGCGCGCCGATATCGAGGCCAAGGGGCTCACCCTCCTGGTGGATCTCCCGGACGCAATCGGCATGCATACCGACCGCCGCAGGCTGCTGCAATGCGTGCTCAATTTCCTGTCCAATGCCTATAAATTTACACCCTCGGGCGTTATCCGCATGTGGGCCGAAAACCGTGGCGACGAGGTCAGCTTAAGCGTCTCCGATACGGGCATCGGCATCCCGCCGGAAGATGCCGAACGTTTGTTCCAGGCCTTCGCGAGACTCGATTCACCCTTGAAGACAACCGTGCCGGGCACCGGCCTGGGTCTGTATCTTACCCGCAAGATCGCGGAGGAGCTGCTGTACGGCAGGGTGAGCATGCGTGGCAACCAGGGACAAGGCAGTGTATTTACGATCAGCGTGCCCAGACGGCTGCCGGACAGGCCTGATGGGGCCAAGACATAAACACGACATACCAAGGAGTGAAAGGCATGAACATACCTGGCAAACGGGTGCTTATCGTGGAGGACAACGCCGACAACATGGAGCTGATCACCTTCATCCTGGAGAATTACGGCCACCAAACCATCCGCGCGTTCGACGGCCTCTCGGGCGTCGAGGCGGCCGAGAGCGAGGACTTTGATTTCATCATCCTGGATATCCAGCTGCCCGATATCGACGGCACCGAGGTCCTCAAACGCGTGCGCGCCCAAGATCGCAACCGCCTGACCCCCATTATCGCCATGACGTCCTATGCCATGTCCGGAGACAGGGAGTCCTTGATGGCCGCCGGATGCGACGGCTACATCGAAAAACCGATCGATCCGGCGGCCGTGATCGACCAGATCAACGCCATACTGGAGCAGCAAAGATGAGCCTGCGCGTCCTGATAACGGATGACCTCGAAGACGGGCGGCTGCTGCTGCGGGCCATCCTGGAAGGAGCCGGCTACGAGGTCATCGAGGCCTCGCAGGGTCAAGAGGCCTTGAGCCTGGCGCGGAACCATCATCCCGGACTGATCATCTCCGATGTGCTCATGCCGGTCATGGACGGCTTCTCGTTCTGCCGGGAGTGCAAACGCGACGAGGCCTTGCGGGGCGTCCCCTTCATATTCTATACCGCCACCTACACCGACCAACGCGATCATGACTTCGCCCTCAACCTGGGGGCGGACCTGTTCATCGTCAAACCGATCGACCCATCCGAATTCCTGGCGATGGTAAGGCAGCTTCTGGAGGCCTATGCCAGGGGCGAGATCTCGGCCCGGCCATCCGCCTATGCCTCGGAAGAGCTCTATCTGAGGGAATACAACGAGGCCCTGATCCATAAGCTGGAGGATAAGCTCCTGCAGATCGAGCAGTCCAATCGCGAGCTGGAGCGGAGCGAGAAACGCTACCGCGAGATCTTGGATGAGATCGATGACGGCTACTATGAGGTCGACCTCAAGGGCACCATACTCTTCTTCAACACCTCCCTGTGCGAAATCCTGGGCTATGCGCCGGATGAATTACTGGGTATGAATTACCAGGCGCTGCTTGACGCTTCGAATGTCGGGAAGGTGTTTTCCCTGTTCAATCATGTCTTCAGCACCGGCGATGTCATCAAGGCCACCGATTGGGAGCTCGTCAGAAAGGACGGCACCCGCCGCATCGTGGAGACCTCGATTGCGCTGATACGCGATGAAGACGCCAAGCCGTCCGGATTCAGGGGGATCGCCCGCGACGTCACGGAGCAGAAACGCCTACAGGAACAGTTCATCCAGTCCCAGAAGATCGAGACGATCGGCCAGCTGGCCGGTGGTATTGCGCATGATTTCAACAATATGCTCACCCCTATCATGGGGTACACCGAGCTGCTCCTGACGAAGGTTGCTCCCGACGATCCGATGCGCTTAAGTCTGGAGCACATCTATCTCTCGGCTCAGCGCTCCCGGGACCTGGTGCGCCAGCTCCTGGCGTTTGCCCGCAAACAGACCCTGGAGATGAAGGCCCTGGATCTGAACTCGGTCATCTTAGGCTTCGAGCAGATCCTCAGACGCACCCTGCATGAAAACGTGCTCCTCCACGTCAATCTGGCGCCCACCCTGCCGACCATCCTTGCCGACGCGGGCCAGATCGAGCAGATCATCATAAACCTCTCGGTCAACGCCCAGGACGCCATGCCTGATGGCGGGACCCTGTGCATTGAAACCAGGGAGGTCTATCTGGACGAAACCTATGTCAAGATGCATAAAGACGGCACCGTAGGCCTGCATGTGATGCTGTCGATAAGCGACACCGGCACCGGCATGGATGCCGCCACGCTCCAAAAGGCCTTCGACCCGTTCTTCACGACCAAGGCGCAGGGCAAAGGCACCGGTCTGGGATTGTCCACCGTGTACGGTATCGCCAAACAGCATGGCGGCTACATCACGGCCTATAGCGAGCCTGGTCATGGAACAACCTTTAGGATCTATTTCCCCGTACACGGCGCGCCCATGGCTGAGGCAAGCAAGGAAACCGCCCGTCAGGAAAACCTGTTCGGAACCGAAACCATCCTGGTCGTAGAGGACCAGTCCGAGGTCAGGGATCTGATCGTGAACATCCTGAAGGGCTACGGCTACACCGTGCTTGAGGCCGCCGACGGGCAGGAAGCGTTGCGAAAGGCGCAGTCATATCCGGGAACGATACACATCCTGGTCACGGACATCATCCTCCCCGATGTAAACGGGAGAGACCTCCACCGACAGCTGGAGCCCCTGAGGGAAGGGATGAAGGTGCTGTTCATGTCAGGATATACCGCCGATGTGATCAGCAGCAGCCAGCTCCTGCAAACGAAAGGGCACTTCATCCAGAAGCCCTTCTCGCTGCATGATTTCCTCTCCAGGCTGCGGCAGGCCATAGAGGACGCTTAAATCCCGTTCTCAGGATTCTCCGGCCTTGGTGATGGACCCGCGGATGCCGTCCTTATACAGGCGGCCGCAGGTTTCAAACATGATGAAGCGCGTGGCGAGCAGAGGGATGCCCTTCTGGGTCGCGAGTTCGACGGCCTCGGCCAGCGGTCGCTTGCCGCGCACGAAGACAATGGCCAAAAGGTCCATGGTGTCCGCCGTGCGGATCACAAGTGGATTGGTAAGCCCGGTGAGCAGGATGGATCCCGGCTTGGCGAATGAGAGCACATCGCTCATGAGATCGGCGGCAAAGGCCGCCTTGACCTCCATGGCGAGCTTTTCTTCTCCGACAATGACATCAGCGTCCAGTAGTTCCTTGATCTCCCCCAGGGTCATACCATCTCCTATCGTAAGTATGCTATTTCGACATAACATAGTTATGGATCGCACGGGCGGCCTTGCGTCCCGCGCCCATCGCCAGGATCACGGTCGCGGAACCGGTGACTATGTCACCTCCGGCATATACCCCTTTCTTGGTTGTCTGTCCAGTCTCTTCATCGGCGATGATATAGCCCCATTTGTTCGTTTCGAGCCCCGGGGTCGTGCTCTGGATGAGCGGGTTGGCGCCGGTGCCGATGGCCACCACCACGGTGTCGACATCCTTGACGAACTCGCTGCCGGGCATGGGGACCGGACGCCGCCGGCCTGACGAATCCGGCTCTCCCAGATCCATGCGCTGGCACTCCATGCCGACGACCCACCCCTTCTCATTGCCGATATATCTCACCGGCGTGGTGAGCAGGTGGAGCTCGATGCCTTCCTCCTCGGCATGGTGGATCTCCTCGACGCGAGCGGGCATCTCGACGCGCGATCGCCGGTAGACCAGATAGACATGATCCGCGCCCAGCCGCATGGCGGTGCGCGCCGCGTCCATGGCCACGTTGCCTCCGCCGATCACGGCGACATTCCTGCCCCTCACGATGGGGGTGTCGTATTCCGGGAAGCGGTATGCCTTCATGAGATTGGAGCGTGTCAGATACTCGTTGGCCGAATACACGCCGTTCAAATTTTCCCCCGGGATGTTCATGAAGGTCGGCAGGCCCGCACCGGTGCCGAGGAATACGGCATCATAGCCGGCATCCAGGAGCTCATCGACGGTCTCGATCTTGCCGATGACGTTTGAGGTCTGCACGTCAACCCCGAGCTGCTTCAGGTAATCGATCTCCGCGGCCACGATGGCCTTGGGTAAACGAAACTCGGGGATGCCGTAGACCAGCACGCCGCCCGGCACGTGCAGGGCCTCGAAGATGGTGACGCTGTGCCCGAGCATGATGAGGTCTCCGGCCACGGTCAGGCCGGCGGGTCCCGAACCCACCACGGCGATGCGCTTGCCGGTGGGCGAGGGTTTTTCCGGAATGCTCACCTTACCCACCGCTCGTTCGTAATCGGCCACGAAGCGCTCCAACCGACCGATGGCCACCGGTTGGCCCTTTTTGCCGCGCACGCATTTCTCTTCACACTGGACTTCCTGGGGACATACCCGGCCGCATACGGCAGGCAAGGCGTTGGTCTCCTTGATCTTCTTGATGGCGGCGTCGAAATCGCCCGCCGCGATCCTATCGATAAAACCGGGGATATCGATCTCGACCGGACAGCCTTCCATGCAGGGTCGGTTCTTGCACTGGATGCAGCGCTGGGCCTCCAGCATGGCCATGTCAGGGGTATATCCCAGGGGGACCTCGTCGAAGTTGCGGGCGCGTGCCTTGGCTTCCTGCTCGGGCATCGGCTGCCGCTCGATTTTCATCCTTTCCTTCATGTCCATGTCTTATCTCCTCACCGTCTGCTGTCTGCAGGAGCAGAAATGATCGTATGACTCTTTCTCCTCGTTCAGATAGATACGCTGGCGGTCGATGAGCTCCTTGAAATCCACCTGATGTCCGTCGAACTCGGGACCGTCAACGCAGACGAAACGGGTCTTGCCGCCCACGCTTACCCGGCATGCGCCGCACATGCCCGTGGCGTCCACCATGATGGAGTTGAGCGAAACGATGGTGGGCAGGCTGTATTTCCTGGTCACATCGCAGACCGCCCGCATCATCGGCACCGGGCCGATGGCCACGACCTGGTCAATCTTCTTCCCCGGAAGGAGATAGAGGTTCTCAAGTGCCTGGCTGACAAAGCCGTGGAAGCCGTATGTGCCGTCATCGGTCGTCACCACGAGCTCGTCCGACACGGACCGCATCTCCTGCTCCATGATGATGAGGTCCTTGGTGCGGGCGCCGATGATCGCTATGATATGATTACCGGCGTTCTTGAGCCCCTGGGTAATGGGGAATACCGGCGCGATGCCCACACCGCCGCCGATACAGGCCACCGTGCCCACGTTTTCGATATGCGTCGGCGTCCCGAGGGGTCCGACCAGATCGAGGACTTCATCTCCCACGTTCAGATCGGCCATCTGTGCGGTCGATTTCCCCACCACCTGAAAGATCAGCCGCACCGTGCCGCCTCCGGCATCGGCGTCGGCAATGGTCAACGGTATGCGTTCACCCTGTTCGTGGATCCTGACCACCACGAATTGGCCGGGTTTCCGCTTACGTGCAATCTTGGGAGCTTCGAAAAGTATGCTGAAAACATTTTCGGACAACTGTCTCTTTTCCAGGACCCTGGCAGCCATCGTTCCTCCATTGTCACGTCGTTGCGTTCCTCAATATAGGAAAATGGTCGGTTGGGCAAGTAGATCTCGTACGATTTTGCCGGTGGCGAAGGACCGGATCGGAAGAGCACGATTCCTTGGTTGAATCGTTAAAAGAATGCTGTCCGGTCTGTCGTGTGAAACGATGCGCCGCGAAGAGCGTGCTCGAGAAGGGGGCGCCGAAAGGGCGCCCCCTGATCTTGATCAGAAATCAATGGCTGTCGTCAGGCGTTCCCTGCTCGCCCTCGGCCGTTGCCTTGCGGATCTGGCGATAGATGCCGCGGGAAAGGATCAGCGCGATCATGAACAGCAGGATCAGTGACACGATCACCACCGTGATGCTGGACTTCTGCCAGCGCGCCACCTTCTGCTGAATGTCTTTGACCTTTTCCTGGCTCAACTGGTGATACTTGTCGATATCCACCAGCATGCCGACCCAGCCCATCCCCTTGGGTTTGGTAAAACCATTTCCGTAATAGGGGATCTGCGCATAGGCCACAAAGTACCGCGTATCGCCCAGGTTGTACGTCAAGGACCCGTTCTTGCTTTCGTAGACCATGGCGTTGATCTTGGAGAGGTTCTCATCCTTGAAGCCGATATTCGCCATGTTCAGCGTGCCTTCGCCGGTTTCCATCAACTTGTTGTAGTTCTGGGCATCCATGAGCGGCACCGGCTTCTTATCCGCGCCGAACCCGACCATCAGGTAATCGGCCGGATGTGATATGACGTTGCCGTCTCGATCAACCATGAAGGTAAAGTTGCTGTCATCCGCATTGACCTCGGCAAAGATCTTGCCAGGGTCGGTCGGCTGGATGTGGTCGGTGAACTCCATGACATGCACGAAGTTCATGGCCAGCGCCACCACGCCCGCGAATCCGGATGAATCGAATACCGGCGCCGCGATGCGCTGTATGCCGTCAAAGCGTTTGCCGGCCTCGAAATCGGCCTTGCTCACATGCTGCCCCACCACCGGGCCGATATAGAAGTCGCCCGGCTGCAGGACCTTGGCCTTCAAAAAGTAATCTTCAACACCGTACTCGCCGTTCTCGGGATTTGAGAGATCCCGCAACTGGTCGTCAGGCGCCTTGCCGTTCTTGGTCACCTTCAGAACTTCCTTGCCGTCCTTACCGATGAACGCGATCTCGCGATAGATCAACTCCGGTATCTTGATGACGCCGACACTGGATGTCTTGACAACCCCCATCGTATTGGAGTTGAGGAAAGTGGTATAGGCCTTCTCATCCCTGGGAAGGATGGAGGAGATCCTGATATCCTTCTCGCGCTCGGTATAGAACTGAGCCACCGCTTCGGCAAGCGTTTTGGCCTGGGCCACGACGCCCTGTTTCTCGGGTTCGTCGAGCACTCTCAAATTGGCCTGCGTTGCCTCCTCACCTACTTTCACCACCCCTTTGCTGATAATGACGCCTGTTATGGTAAGAGGAAGCACAATGAGGATAAAAAAACTGATCGCAATGCTTGCAAAACTTAGTTTGTTCTTTTCTTCCTGCTCCATAACCATCTCCTGACCCGGTTATACAACCCATTCAATCATATTAAAACGAGAAATCATGACCGCGCGCCCATCCGTCAAGAACAATGCGATGCCTCCCGAGGATGAGCCGCCCTCATATACCCCACTCTGAATGGCGTGTGACTTCCTGGATCCGCACCCGTGAAATCACTCATCCATGATCGATCAACCACCGATGATGATGGCCTTGAATGGATTGGCATAGAGGAGAATGAGTGTAACAACCAAGGCGTAGATAGCAATGGACTCGGTCATGGCCAGACCGACCATCATGGTCAGCAGGACCTTCCCCTGGGCCTCCGGATTCCTTCCCACGGCACTGGTGGCGCCGCTCAATCCGTTCCCCATGCCGACGCCCGTACCGATCGTCCCCATGCCGATGGCCAGACCGGCGGCAAGCAGACTGCAGCCGATGACGATGGCCTTGGTGTAATCCACGACAGGCGCCGCCGCGGCCGCGCCCTGGGCCGCCGTCGCCAGCGTCGCGGTCAACAACACGAACAGCATTCCAACAAACGTTCCTACAGTGACTCTCTTCATTGAATGTCCTCCCCTTTTTTGGTGTGAGCCTGAACACCCCCCGACCCGCCGTTCCTCCGGCCTCGCTCACCTCCTCTCCCGGTCCTCCCTGACCGCCTGCCTCAATCGGCTGGCCCGCCGGGGCGCTTCCGCTCGAAAAACTACCCAGTGTAGTTTTGCGGAAACACCTAACGGCAAGAAGAAAAAATGTCAAGCATTTTTTCCCCGGGCGCGACCCGCTCCGCATCGCTTTGGGAACGCTTGATTTTCTCGTGCATCCGTACTATGGGATCGGCAGGGCTTTCCCCACCGCGCGCCTCTTCGGGACCGCATCGCGGTTCGGGCCGCGCGTGCCGAAACGCGGGGAAACCGGAAAGGATTCCGGCCGTGAAGACGGACCGGGCGGCCGGCGTCGCCGCCATCCTGCAGAAGAACATCCCCCTGGTGAAGCGCCCGTTCCGCGCCATCGGCGAGCGTCTGGGTCTCGCCGAGGCGGACGTCCTCCGGATCGTCCGGAAACTCCAGCGCGAGGGGGTCATCCGGAAGGTATGCGCCATCCTCCGGCACCAACCGGCGGGCTACGTCCACAACGCCCTGATCCTATGGGCCGTCCCCGACGAGCGGACGGACGAGGTCGGCCGCATCCTGGCCGGCTTTCCCGACGTCACCCACTGCTATGAACGCCGGCCGCCCTTCGCCGGCAAATACACCCTCTTCAGCATGGTCCACATGCGGGAGAACCGGCAGGCGGAACGGCTCGA
>JAKQBR010000091.1 GCA_029574005.1 Deltaproteobacteria bacterium
ATAGTCCTTGCAGATATCCTTCCAGCCGGGCAGTCCCTCGCGCTTGGCATAATCACCATAGGCCCGATTGGCTCTTGCCATGACCCAGTTCTCGTTATACCCGCTGGGATTGGCGGCCAGGGCCTTGGCGGCAATATCCAGCGCCTTCCTGCAGTTCTCCGTGCCGCCCTTGTCGATCAGATCGTTTACCTGGACCACAAAATCCTGCGCCATGAGGCATACGGGAAAGATCAAGAGAAAAAGGATACCCGCGCATGTCTTTTTCATCTTTGCACCCCCTCCAAGACTTTTGGCTTTTATTATATCATAGCTCTATCCAGACGGTTTTTCAAGCATACCGGCCGAGCAGGGCCGCGCTCTTCGAGTCCACCGCCTTCCGTGGGCTTGCTTTACCAGTGAGCCCGCGGAAGACGGCCAGGCCGCGGAGGCGCTCCGTTAGCTGTGCACAACCAACACCCCTAATACGTTATGATTCCAGGTCGGTTCCGACTGTTTTCCTCGTACCCATGATCTCATGGCTTTCAGGGGCCGATTGAATGTCCTGTATCAGAAATGCAAATAGTACGGCTATGCCGAAGAGCATCGCGATCACCGTCATATTGAAGAGGAACACGATGGGAAGGCCGCTGATCTGGCCGCTCAACATCAAGATCCCGTTCGAGGTGGCCTCCGGAACGGGGTGGGTCTTTTCCACCGCATAGGTCAGCCCCACCGGCAGGGCGGAGATGAGGAAAAAGCCGAAGAGAAAGCCGCACACGCCCAGGAGTATGATCGAGTTCAGATACTGCAGCAACAGGACCAGGGGCACCGCCATTCCGGCCGCCAGGATCAGAAAGATCTTCCTTTTGTGGTACTTATCTGACAGTGCGGCGAGGATCACTGCGCCGCACATGCCGCCGATTACGATCAGACCGCCCACGATGCCAGGGGCCAGCGTCGAATCGATGTCCAGCGGCCGGTTCTTGAAGATGCAATCGATCTTGGTCAGGATGGCGTTCATCGAGCCCAGACCGATGAAGAACATCCCCAGCAGATAGAGAAAATCACGGTTCTTGAACAGGGCCTTCAGGCCGATGGTCATGGAGACCTTTTTTTCGGCGGCGATGGCATTGGGCGGCAGTTTCGGTTTGTCCTTGACCAGCAAGAGATACAAGACCGCGCCGATCAGGGCGGGGATGCCGTAGCCATACAGGACCATATCGATACCCTGCCGGAGCGCCCCGATCTTGCGGTAATGCGCCAGGATGAAATCGGTGGCGAACATGACCGTCGTGAATCCGACGAATATGGACATGGTCAGCAGACCGGTCGCCAAGGTCTCCTCCTTCTCCGGGAACCAGTTCGACGCCAGTTTGGTGAAGGCGTTGAGCACAAACGGCTGCGCCACGGCGCAACCGATCATGCACCCCAGGAGCCAGCCGTAATTCGGGGCGAAGATCCGCAGGAAACCGCATACCCCGCATAGGATGACCCCAATGCCCGCCCCGCGCTTCAGGCCTAGGTTATCGATGCACCAGGCGGCCGGAATGCAGAATGGGAGCCAGGCGAGCATAGCCAATATCA
>JAKQBR010000103.1 GCA_029574005.1 Deltaproteobacteria bacterium
GCCACGGTGCGCCTGGGCCTGGATGTCGGGGTCTCCCGCATCGCGGACGAGATGCGCTCGGTCTCCCCGCAGATGAAAATCAAGGAGCGCCCGTCGCTCCTGCTCGGTGCCGTGGAGTCTTCACCGTTGAATGTCGCGCGCCTGTATGCGCCGTTCGCCAATATGGGCAACCGGGTAACCCCGGTGGCCCTCACGGCGATTGCCAAGGACGACTCCGTGCGTCTGCGCGGCGAATTTCAGGCACCGGCCGCGGTCATGTCCGCCGATGCGGTATTCCTCGTGGATGCCTGCCTGCAGGACGTGATGCGTTTCGGCACCGGCAACCGTGCGAGCGAATACGGGATGCCGGACGATGTCTGCGGCAAGACCGGCACCACCAACGATATGCGTGACTCCTGGTTTGTCGGATTTACCCCTGAGATGGTGGTCGTGGCCTGGGTGGGCAACGACGGCTACAAGCCCGTCTATCTGAGCGGTGCTACCGGCGCCATGCCGATCGTCTGTCGGATCATGGCCTTGCTGAAGCCGGAAACCACGATGACGCCCCCGGCGTCGATCGTCTTCCGCGATATCGATCCCATAAACGGCAAGCTTGCCAACTTCATGACCGACAAGCGCAGCTTGCCGTTTATCAAGGGCAGTGAACCCCATGAGGTCTCGGTTCGCATACCGAACATATGGCCGGGCGTGAGCGAGGAGCTGAAGGAAGGGACCGACAAGGCTGTCGGATGGTTCAAATCTCTGTTCTAAGGTGTGATGAGGGAGTTGAGGTATGCCTGGTAGCCTGCCATATAGGCGATAATCGTGACCGCCTCCTCGGGTGAGCTCAGGCACATGGCTGTCCCATAATCGGTGTCATTGAGCGTCTGTCCGCCTTCACTCAAGGAAACCGCCAGGATGGGCTTGCCGGTTTCACGCTGCTGGCGGGCAATCTCGCTGATGAAACGGTTCTCTACCTGGATCTGGTCCTTGATCACGCTCAGTTTCAGCTCGCGGGAGAATACGCGGCCGAGGATCTTTTCCTGGGAGGTGATGAAGGCCTCCGTGATGGCCAGCCGGCCGACCACGCCCAGGACGATAACGGCATCCACCTCGTCCCAGTGCGCCAGCAGGTCAAGGGTATGCAGGTGCAGTTCAGGGGATGCCTCGCCGACGAGGTCGATGGGGTTCGTTCGATTCCAATAAGGGGGGATGCGCCGGTTGAGGTCTTCGATGATGGCCGGGCTCAAGGTCGGCAACTTCAGGCCGCGGGTTTCACACTCATCGGCCGTTATCACCCCCCAGCCGCCCCCTAGGCTCATGATGCCGACGCGGTTGGAGCGGGGTATCGGCAGGTGGGTCAAGGCGGCCGAGACATTGAGCAGCTCTGAGGGGGTGCTGACCTGGATGATGCCGGCCTGTTTGAACATGGCGCTGTAGGTGGCATAGGACCCGGCCATGGACCCGGAGTGCGACTGCGCCGCCTTCGAACCTGTCGCGGATCGCCCGGTTTTCAGCGCCACCACGGGCTTGGTGCGCGTCACCGCGCGCGCGGTCTCCATGAAGGCGCGGCCGTTATCCACGCCTTCCAGGTACAGGGCTACTGCCTTGACCTCCGGTCGGGTGCCGAAATACGCCAGCAGGTCGCGCGCTTTCAGCTGGGCCTCGTTGCCGGTTCCGGCATAGAACCCCACCCCCATGCCGCGGTGGATGGCCCACTGAATGATCTGCATTCCCAGGTTGCCGCTCTGCGAGATGATGGCCAGGGCACCGGGGTTTGGGAAAATCGGTACGCCGATCGCGGTGAGGTGGCCATGCGTGGAGATAATCCCCATGGTATTGGGTCCGATGTATGTGAGCCCCCCCGCGGTGGCGATGCGGGTCACTTCGGCCTCTAGCACGGCCCCCTCGGCGCCGGTTTCCCTGAAACCGGAAGAGATGAGAACCACGGAGGGGATGCCTTTGGCGATGCAATCCTGCAAGGCTTGGGGGACGTGGGCGGCCGGGATGGTTATTACGGCCAGATCAACGGTTTCAGGGATGGCGGCCACGGTGGGGTAGGCCTTGATCCCCATGATGGTCTCTTTTTTGGGATTGACGGGGTATAGGGAACCCTGAAACCCGCCGCTCATGATGGCGGTGATGATCATGAACCCCCATTTGCCCGGGATCTCCGAGGCACCGATGACGGCGACGGCGCGGGGGAAGAACATGGCGTCCAGTCTCCGGTAAAGGTCGGCATCACCCATAGGAACCTCCCCTCTCGCAACGTGATCTCATCTTGCGTAAAAACAAAGTCGAGGTCAAGGATTATTCGGGGCTCTGACGGCTTGCCATTTCCGCCCTGACCATTATTATGTAGTACAGGTGCTAAGGGCGGGGGTGCAGCGTCATGCAGGAAAAACGGGCCTTTGAACGGACAGCGGTCGATATCCGGACGCTCTTCAGGGGCGGAAATGGCGATAATCTGCGTGGGCGCGTAAGCGATATCAGCATGGGCGGCATGTTCATCGAGACGGCCGCCCAGCAGCGGATCGGGTCCTATATCCTGGCCGACCTTGATGTGGATAGTCTTGGCAAGGTCGTCTGGGCGCAGGGAAGGGTCGTGCGGGTCACGCCCCTCGGGATGGCGATCGAGTTCGCCAGACTGGATGCCAGGGGTATACAGTCACTGCTTGAGTTCAGCCGGCAGCGTTAAATTTTTTTCACATGGGGCTTGATGTCCGGGCAACGACGCTTATAATATCCCCCAAGAGTCACGGGCGGAGGTAAGACATCATGGAAGAGAAGAGGGCGCACGAGAGGACCAGTGTTGATTTGAAAGTGATCTACATGGGTGATTCCATGAGCTACAGCCGGGGGCGCGTCAATAACATCAGCAAGGGCGGGATGTTTATCCAGACGGATTTGCCCCAGGACCATGGCACATACATCCTGGCTAGTCTGGATGTCGATAATCTGGGGAAGATCGTTTGGGCGCAAGGCCGCGTGATCAGGGCCACGAACCATGGGATGGCGATTGAGTTCACCCGCATCGATGAGCGCGGCATCGACGCCATCATTGCAAATTGGGGTATGCCCGTCTAGGCAGGCATACCCCAATGCGGCTTTTAAAGCGGCCTCGTGGCGGGACGCTATCGTGCTTTGACCCGATATCCCTTCTCGAGGATGTCTGTGGATTCCAGTACCACGGCCATGGCGCTCGAATCGAGTGACTGTATGACCAGTGCCAGCCCGCAGTAATCTTCTACGGTCCCCACGTCTTTGACCGTGTACGGTTTGTAGATGTTTACGAGCGATCCCGGCTTCAATCCGTGCGAAGCGCCGATGTCCGTGAAGATGATATCCGCGGCGGAGCTGCCCGCTATACCGCCCGAATAGTCGAGGATGATGCCGTCGGATGACAAGGCCGGCTGGCTCAACCGTATGGTGAGCGGCTTGAGGTCCGAGATGTTGTCCGTGACGATATCGCCCTTCTTGATCTCCTGGTTGGCGTAGGTGATGCGGGCCCTGACTAATCCTGAAGGCGTGTCCTTGACCTCGGCCAGGCCGATGACCTTGTAGGCATAGCCTAATGTGGCGTCCTTCTTCTTGATAACCTTCAGCGGGGTCAGGATGGCCACGCCCTTGGAGGACGTGGGCTGCGACATCTTGATCAGGATCATGTCATCGACGGAGCTGAATTCCCCCGAGTCCTGCTTGCCGGCCACCGTGCCTTCGCCGGTGTACTTCGCGTCCTTGTACAGATAGCAGGCGTAGTTGGGGGAAAGGACCATGGTCTTGCCGGTATGGTCAGCGATCTCCTGGAGGGTGTAACCCCTGGGTTCGCCGCCGTCGGCGGGTACAATGGTAATCCGATAGGCGCCGTCCTTGTAGGTTATGACGACCTTGTCGCCGGGATAGATCAGGTGGGGGTTGGTGATGGCCTCGTTGTTGGACCAAACCAGCGGCCAGCTCCAGGGGGTCTTTAGGTACTTGTTCGAGATGTCCCAGAGGGTGTCACCCTTCTTGACCGTATGCACGACCTCTTCTTCCTGGGCCCAAAGATCGAGGGCGGGCAGGCACAGAATGGAAAAAGCCAATAGTAAGGGTATCGTTTTCTTCAAGTCAGACCCTCCTTTTATGACAGTTAGTATGTATATCTGGTCTTTTTATCGGAGATGTCAACGCTATTCTTGAATATTTATTGCATCGTGCGCGGCTTTCTCCTATAAATGGATGACATGAAGGCAGAAGGGATGTACGCCAAGGCCCATGCGTTCGTGGCCGCCATCCGCGTCCTCGAACACCTGCATCAGCGGCCGCCGGTACTGTCCGATATCGCCGCGCTCCTGGCGCTGGCCACGGATGAGGCCTCCCGCATCTCGCGCCGTCTTGAGGAACTGGGTATCGTGAACGTCGTCAAGAGCGGCGTCGAGGAGCGCTTCAGTATCGGTGATTTCTTGAAGATCGAGACCCTCCCGCATGAAGAAGCCACGCCTGCCATGCAGGACGAGGTGCAGCGCCTGAAGGCCCAGAAGGAATCCAAGCTTCAGGAACTGGAGAGTCTCATCAAAAAAGGCCCGGCCAAGCCGGCCCTCTTCCATGAACTCGACAGGGCCTTGAAGGACCCGTCATCCCGCAAAAAACCCAATCCGCTGGACTAGAAAACCAGGTCTTGTTTTTTCAATATCTATATTGTATAGGATGCCAACTTAAAGGACATTGGGGGTATCGTAGGATGTTTAGTGCAGAAGACGTGAAGACAGACCAGAACCTTGAGACCACGGGGGAGGGTGAAAAGAAGGAAGAATCCGATCTGGAAGCGTTGTATGAAGAAACCTTAGGCCGGCATGTGTCAGTCGGGACCGTGATCAAAGGCACCGTGGTTCAGGTGGGCGCCGAACACATCATGATCGATATCGGACGCAAGGTCGAAGGCCAGGCGCCGATCAAGGAATTCATCGATGAGAACGGCACCATCAACATCGGCATCGGCGACGAGGTCGAGGTGCTGGTGGAATCGTTCAATCCCGGCCGCGGCATCATCAGATTGAGTGTTGAAAAAGCCCGCTCCCTGAAGATCTGGGACGATATCATCGCGGTCTATCAGGACAAGACGCCCCTGTCCGGCCGCGTAACGCAGCGCATCAAGGGCGGTCTGATGGTCGATATCGGGATCCCCGCTTTTCTTCCCAGCTCGCATGTGGGCATCAATCCCGTGCCTGAGGCCGAGATGGAGAAGATGATCGGCGCCAAGATCGATGTGACGGTCATTAAATATAATCGCAAGAAGAACAATGTGGTGGTCTCTCGCCGCGAGGTGTTGGAAAAAGAGCGCGAAGCCAAGAAAAAGGTTTTGCTGACGACCATCAAGAAGGGCGACGTGGTGAAGGGTACGGTGAAAAACATCCTGGCCTACGGCGCCTTTGTGGATATCGGCGGCATCGACGGACTTCTGCATATCACGGATATGTCGTGGGGCAAGCTCAAGGACCCCAAGGAAAAGCTGTCCTTGGGCCAGGTGATCGACGTCAAGGTCATCGACTTCGACCCGGAAACCGAGAAGATATCGCTGGGTTTGAAACAGCTGAGCAAAGACCCCTGGAAG
>JAKQBR010000104.1 GCA_029574005.1 Deltaproteobacteria bacterium
TACACCTGCGTCGCCTCCTCGATGTCATCTTGATCGAGGGATGGAATGAAGACCTCTGCGCTTTCTTATTGCATCTTGATGATGGTGTTTCTGACCATCTCCCAGTTGTTCTTGTAGATCATGTAGCGCGGCAGGGCGAGGTGGTCCGGGTTGCGCTCCAGCGGGCAGAGCACTGGCCCCCACACGACGGTAAAGGCGCAGGCATACCCCGCCTCTTTCAGCGTCCGCCGGGTAATCGGCGCGTTCACGCCGTTCGGATAGGCAAAGGCCAATACCTTTGTGTTCAGCCGTTTCTCGAGGGTTTGCTTGGAAAGGAATATCTCCTTGCGGAAGGCCTCGGGGTCGGCCTCAAAGGCCTTCTGGTTGAGGGGGAAGTGGTAAAAGCCGTGCGCGGCGATGTCGCAGCCGGCGCGGGCAAGCTCGCCCAGCCGCTCCCAGGTCAGGGCATAGGGCTTCTTGCCGATGATATTCGGATAGATGCAGAGCAGGGGTCTGATGCCCCGGGGTTTGAAGACCTCCTGGTATGCCTGGTAGACGCTCTGGTTGCCGTCGTCGATCGAAACCAGGATATTCCTTTGCCCCTGTACGGCGCCGGCAAGGATGTCGGACAGGGTGACGAAACGATAGCCGTGGTCCTTCAAAGAGTCGAGCTGCGTCTTCAGTTCCCGCATCGAGATGTCGCTCGGGAATGGCTTGTCTCCCAGGAAAGAGTGGTAGACGAGTACGCTGACCGTCCCCTGTGCCGCTGCCGCCCGGGAGGCGCACGCGCAGCACAGCGTCAGGACGACGGCCAAGGGTATCAGCCGGGCCGGAAAGCGCTTGAAGGTCTCCATGGGCACTCTATAGAACAAGATCCCCCGATCGCGCAAGGCCTTCGGTCGCTCATGGGCCCCGCGGTCGGACCTGTCTGGGCGGCGGTGATGAAAAACCGTTGTCAGAGGGCTGCATCTATGTCAACGTGACCATGCGCTTCTGCGATCCCACGGCGTGGCACCCCGTGGGCCCCTCCGCGCGGCAGGGGACGGGGCATCGGCGGGGCGCCGAGACGGGAAAGAGGACATGAAAAGGCAACCGCGATGATATGGCGCAGAGATGGATCGGGCATGAGGGGGTGTCGGCCGAAGATGGCCGGGTTGTGCGCAGGCATCCTGCTGCTGTCGTTCGCTCCCCTGGCCGCCATGGATATGAAGGGCCATGCCGGGCTCGGGCTTGAAAAGATGGGGGGGCGGACCTGCTATGAGATCGGGGGGCTGATCGCGGTCTCCGGAGAAGATGACCGCGGCGCGCATTTCCCGTTCAGCAAGCTGGAGTTCCCGCTCACGGGCTGGCTGGCCGTAGCCGAGGTCGGTCTGCATGTCGAAGATGCACTTCAGGTCACGCTGGGTTTCAAGAAGAGCATCATCCGGGATGAGGCGACGATCGAGGACTGGGACTGGGGATATTGGCACCTCTCCGGCCGTCCGTGGGCGCGTGCCGGGACCCTTGACATCTATTCGACCAGCCAGGGGGCGGCCGATGCCTGGATGGCGGACCTCCGTGCGCACTGGTGCCTGGATCTCATGGAGACGAACCGCACCGCGGTACTCAAGGGCGCCAAGCTCAGGATCGGTGCGGGTTACCTGGGCCAGGTCTTCGATTACGATGCGGTGGACGATCTGGATCAATGGTACCCGTCATACCCCTTCTACGAGGACGAGATCGAGAATGACCCCGCCATCTCGCCCGCGTTGAAGCAGTCGGTCAAGGGACATGTCTACAATTCAGGCGATGTCTTGAGCTACCGTGTCGAATACCTGGTCCCCTTCCTGGAGGGCGTCCTACAGCTGGATTTCACCGAGAGGCTGCGATTGGAAACCTCATTGGGATACTCCTTCTGGGTCAAGGCCAAAGACACTGATCGTCACCTCCTGCGCGACAAGGTGAGCCGCGGCAGCTGCGACGGCAAGGCCGTTCTCTTTGCGCTCGACACCGACTATGCCCTGACCGGGGGTCTCGTGCTGGGCTTGAACTACCGGCGCATCGTCATCACCACCACCGGCAGCCAGCATCAGAGCGCCCCGGATTTCTCGGCCACGGTTGACCAGCACATCGAGAGCGATCAGCGGTATTTCGGTTCGACCATCGGCTATCGCTTCTGAGGTTCATCTTTTCAGATGTTTTATTCGATAGGGGATGGATACCGCCTTTTTCGTGAAGGAGTCACGCTATGCTCAGACAGGTGATCCGTTTAACCATAGGCATCTGCATGCTGCTTTCGAACGGCATGCCCGCATGGGGTCAAGGGCTCGACATCACTATGCACGTCGGGGCGGGCAGGATGGCCGGCAAGAGCGTTTATCAGATCGGCGGATTCGTCGCTTATGCCGATGGAAGCGCTGATGAGTACTGGTTCCCGGTGAGCGAGCTGGACTGGCCGCTCGATTTTTATGTCGCATCCGTGCATGCCGATGCGCGCATCCATGATCGCGTATCTCTCGGGGCCGATGTGGTCAAGAACGTGTCCAGGGCCGCGGGCTGGATGGAGGACTCGGACTGGGTCGAGGCCCCCGACAGCTTCGATGTCTATTCGGAGAGCCGGACCAGGGGCGAGGCCTTATTATGGAATGCCAACGTGGATTATATCTTCTATCATGCAGAGAAGGAAGACCAGGAAGTCGATGTGATGCTGGGCGGAGGCTTCTGGCATCAGAAATTCGGGTATCATGGCTATGCGGTTCTCGAAGAATATCCTTCCAGCCCCTCTTTTCCGCCCACCAATGTCCAGGCCAGGGTCATCACCTACGATATTACGTACGAGGTGCCCTACCTGGAATTGGCCGCGCGATCAACCTATGGGCGGTTGACGGGTCATGTTCACCTGGGCTGGTCGCCGCTGGCGCATGCCGAGGATGTCGATCATCACCTGCTGCGCAATAAGGTCTGCCGGGGCGAATCCGATACGGGATCGGCATATCTCTTCGGCGTGAAGGCCGGGTATGAATTCATCGACAACTGGTCTTTGGGGACTCGGTTCGATTACACCAAGATCGATACCGACGGCACCCAGAAGCAATGGAACGGCGGCGCTTATCACGCCGAACTCGATTGGAAGGCCTTCAGCGAGCAGATGCTGTTCCAGGTTACCGTGGGCTGTTCGTTCTAAGGTCTTAACGCAGGCCTTTTCACGTCCCCGAACGCGTGAGGACCGGCCTGATGCCCGAGCGGCTGCCCGACAGGGACGGAAATGCCGGTTATGCGCGCATTCCCGTCCCTGTGCGGTAATGTTAAAAATGATATCCGAGATTCAGCATGAGCTGGTACTGCTCGCTGGAGATCTTCTCGTCGTTTTCCCAGGCGTCGTTCGGCCAGGTCCATTCATCGGCGCCTCCACCGATAGCGGTGCTGCCCGCCTGAAGGACGGTTTCCTGATCGCCTTCGGTCCTCACCTTCAGATAATCGAAAGCCAGGCCCAATGACCACTGCGGCGTGAAATCATAGCCGGCCTGGAGGCCGGCCTTATATGCCACGCCCTTGCAGTCGCCTTCCGCCGTGAACGGTCCGGCCATGCGGCCCAGGTGGTTGTCCTGATCGTCCTCTACCCGCACCAGCGGCGAATACCCCAGGCTGGCTTCGATCGACAGGTTGTCGCGTACGCCCCTGCCGGCCAGCTCCAGGAACGGGATCGTGTAGTGGACCTCATAATCGATCCACGGCGTACCATCCTGAGGATAGTACCATTCCTTGTCGCCGATGAAATCCGCGGTGCTGACGCGCCGCACCTTGCCTTCGAACTCATAGTCCCTTTTGTCGAGCCCGAGGCCGATGTATGCCCACCAGGCATTGGGTTTTGACGATGCCGTGGGTTGCGAGGCATAGAAGGCATACCGGCATCTGACCTCGTAGATCATGGCATCGAGCTCGGTGGCGAGCTGCTGCTCGACATCCGCGGAATAGGTCTGGCCGCCGTTTGAATAGACGCGATAGTACCATCCGTTTTCCTCTTCATCCCAGTACGCCACCGCCATCTCGTTATCGACGGCCTTGGTGTTGGGGTCGTTGAGATTGGTCCGGATGGCGGCCTTCAGGGCAAGGTTCCCGACGGTGTAACTGGCATCGATGGAGGCCAGAAACGCATCCAGGGGAAATTCGATGCTCGTGCGGGGATAGATCAGCACCTTTTCATCGTCCACATAGTAAAAGGCCGTGCCTTGCCCCCAAGGAATATTGCCGCTTTCCATGGTGGTCGAACCCCAGAGATGGCCTAAGCCGGCGTTGACCTCGAATGCGGCTTGCGCGGCCCAAACAGGAAACGCTGTTGCAAGAATGGACGTACATAACAGAAGTTTCGATACCCTGCCCAACATACAACCCCCCTTTTTATCAAGGATAATGATCTTATGTACTCAGCGTTATCGGAAATCGCAATACCATTTATTACACGCTGATCCCGTTTACGACCGCAATCGCCACCGACCGCCGGTTTTTTGAGCAGCAAAGACGAATCGGGGCTACCGCAGGATCTCCATCAGGCCGGCCGGGTCGGTGAACGGTTCGAGGCAGGTGAAGCCCGAACAGACATAGGCCGTGGCGGCACCCCGCATGCTCGTCATCGCCGCGGTGTGGGGGGCGATGGCCTTCAGGGGGTGGTCACCCGTTTCGCTCGGGATGAAGGCCAGCGTCTTGTGGGGGGAAAAGGTCGTTCTGGCCGCCCTGAGCATGTCCTCCGTGTCGGGTTTCCCGGTCCTGCCCACGACGATGATCTCTTGGGTGGGCCCGAGCTGGAAGTCCAGGGCGCAGAGGTACTGGGTGAAGATCCACGGGGCGCGTGCCACCTGGGACCCGAAGGCGCGGCCGATGCGCCGGGCGTGTTCCTCCCAGGCATGGTTGCCGGTCAGGCGGCCGAGGCGCGTAAGGTTCAGGGCCGCCACCGAGTTGCCGGACGGCACGGCGCCGTCCACCAGCTCCTTTTTGCGCACGAAGAGGTCCTCATGTTGTTCGGTGCTGAAGAAGAACCCCCCCGCGGCGTCGTCGCGGAAGTGCGCGATCATGAAACCGCTGAGATCCAGGGCCGCCTCGAGGTAACGCACCTCGAAGACCGCTTCATAGAGCTCGATCAGTCCCCAGACCAGGAATGCATAGTCGTCCAGGAAGCCGTCGATGGCGGCCTGACCCTCATGCCAGCGGTGCTTGAGCGCACCGCCGGGGGCGCGCAGGTGCTCCAGGCAGAAATCGGCTGCCCTTCGGGCGGCCGCGGCCAGGGCAGGGTCTTCGAAGACCTGGGCCGCCTTGGCCAAGGCGGCGATCATCAGCCCGTTCCAGTCGCACAGGACCTTTTCGTCCCGTGCCGGACGGATGCGCCGCCCGCGGGCCGCCAAGAGCGCGGCCCGGGAGGGCTCAAGGTCATCCAGGCCGGCTTCGGCCCCGTCCCGGCCGTCATGGGGTGGGGGAAAGGTCCGCGCCAGCACATTGGCGCCGGTGTTCGCGAGGACAGCCTCTTTACCCAGGTTCCCCTGGTCCCTCATACCGAAGGCCCGCATCCACCTTTCGGCCGCGGGCCCGTCCAGGACCGCTCGGACCTCGTCCGCCGTCCAGAGGTAATAGGCGCCCTCGCGGCCTTCGCTGTCGGCGTCCTCGGCCGAGTAGAATCCTCCCTGGGGTGAGCGCAGGTCGCGCAGGACATAGCCGAGGATCTCCCGCGCCGTCGCGCCGTACGGGGCTGTGCCGGTAGCCTGGAAGGCCTCGGTATAGACAATCGCCAGCAGGGCCTGATCGTAGAGCATCTTCTCGAAGTGGGGCAGAAACCAGCGCCGGTCCGTGGCATAGCGGTGAAAACCGAAGCCCAGGTGGTCGTAGACGCCCCCGGCGCGCATGGCGTCAAGCGTCCGCGTCACCATGGCCAGGGCCGACCCATCCTTGAAGCGCCGGTGGTAGCGCAGGAGGAAGCTCAAGGTATGGGGGGAGGGGAACTTGGGCGCATCCCCGAACCCGCCGTAGCTCTCGTCGAAGCTGTGTTTCAGCGCGGTGAAGGCCGCCTGCAGGGTCGCGATGCCCGGCTCAGCCGACTCCTGCGGCGATGATTCGCGCTTGAGCCAGGCGACGATGTCATCGGCCGAGGCCAGAACCCGTTCACGTTCATTTTCCCAGAGCTCGCTCAGCCGGGCGATGAGATCGCGCATGCCGATCCGGCCCGGGAATGAGTCTTTCGGGAAATAGGTGCCGGCGAAGAACGGCCGTTTGTCCGGCGTCATCACGACGGTGAGAGGCCAGCCCCCCGCTCCGGTGAGGGCTTGGCAGACGCTCATGTACAGGCTGTCGATATCCGGCCGTTCCTCGCGGTCCACCTTGATGTTCACGAAGGCCTCGTTCAGGAGCGCGGCGATCTCCCCATCCTCGAACGACTCGTGCGCCATGACATGACACCAGTGGCAGGTGGAATAACCGATCGAAAGGAACACGGGTTTGTCGCGCTCACTGGCCTCGGCAAACGCCTCGTCGCCCCAGGCGTACCAGTCCACCGGGTTGTCGGCGTGCTGCAGCAGGTAAGGCGATCTTTCTCGTGCCAGCCGGTTCATCGCATGTCCCCTGCGCTTAGTATATGGCCGGGCGGCAAGAGATTCAATGGTAGGCGGACATGATCTGCTCCAGCACCTTGACAGAGCCGTGCAGCTTGGCGACGGCGTTGCGCGGTTCGCCCTGCGGCGCTGCAAAGAGGTCCTTGATGGTCTCTTCGATCGGATCGGTCGGAGCGGTGGCGATTTTCTTGAGGCCGTTGATCCGCGCCTCGTGAAACAGGACATCCAGGACGGTGTTGCCGCTGAAGTCGGGATGCCTCTTCCGGTATTCGGCCGGGGCGCTGTCCTTTTCATCGAGCTTGGCGATGATCAGGATCAGCAGATCGAGCCCCGGCGCCAGGATGCCGTTGTCATTCGGGCCGTGGCTTCTCGATATGATCCTAAGCAGCTGATTGTCCTCGACGGTTTTGATGACCGAGCGGCCGGCGAAGCGATCGTCGTGGCGCAAGGTTGCCTGAGGGTTGGGGGCGCCATCATGGAAGAGCTGTTGATAACCCGCGGCCGGGATCTCGTTCAGTGCCCGTATGAGGCGCACGAAATCGCCGGTGCGTCGTCCGCCCTGAGGATCGCGGGCGTTCCAGAAAAACTCCATGATCGGATTGAAGAGGGCCATGACCTTATGGCGGCGTCCGCCTGTCCCGTAGCGGCCCTTCCAGGAGCTGGGGGTGAATCCGGTATATTTTCCACCGGCATATTCGGCATCGCTCATGCCGCCGGCAAGTTCAGCCAGGGTAATGACCGTGTCTTTGGCGCCCGGCGGGAGGAAAGACTGGACGATCTCGTTGGTCAATATACCGCTCACCCCGGTGAATTTCAGCGGGATCCGGCCCATGCCCGTGAGCTGATAGCGCTTCTTGAAGAACATCCAATCATAGGCCTGATATTGATCCATGGCGACCATACGGCCGTTCAACATGATTTTTCCCTCGCGGCCCCACCGCACGGCGGTCACGATCTCGCCGATGTACCACTCGACGAGATTGGTGGTCTGGTCCCTCACGGTTCCCGGCTCCAAGGGCGGGTGATCGGGCGAGTCTATCAGCTTGATGAGGTCGATGCCGGTATTCTGGCCGTTCACCGTCAAGGGCATGTGGCGGTCGACGTTTTCGACCAGGAAAAAGAACGACCGCAGCTGGCTGACGTTGATGTCCGCGGTCTCGCGTCTCTGGGCGTACATGTTATGGTGCGCCATGTAGATGATGCCTTCCGTTATGCCGTGGGCCTCCATGGCGGATCGATCGACCGCCAGCAGCGCCCGCAGCAGACCCTTGAGTGCGTCACCATCCGATACCGGCGCGGCGGCGCGCAGCACCCTGTTCAGGAAACCGGCCAGGCTGTTTTTCCGGGGGTCGGGATGGTCATTGAGCGCCAGGACCTTGTCCAGCCCTGGGAGGATGCGATCGATGTCCTGGCTGTTCATGAGGTTCTGGGCGGCCTGAATGATCTTGACCAGATCCTCCCTGACGGCCGCCAGGTAGGCCTTGTCTCCGGCGGCCTTGGCCAGGGCCTGTACCAGACCGGCAACCTTGGCCACCGTATTTTTTGTCTCTCCCGGTTTTTTCTCGAAAAGGGCCGCTATGACGCCATCGATCCGCTGGTCTATCCGGGCGCGATCAGGCTTTTTTCCGGAGAGATTCCATTCAAAGAAGACCACATCCATGAGCGTGCTGCCCGTAAAGTCCGGATGTTCCCTCAGATACTGAGGCGGGGCGCTGTCCTTGGCGCTCAAGGCACGTGTGATGGTAATCGCCAGATCCAGGGCCGGTGCAAGCATGTCGCCCGGGTGGTCGCGACCGCCCTTGAGCAGGGCGGTCAAGAGGCCGCTGTCCTCCAGCGTCCGTACCACCGATTCATGACCCCTGCCCCCGGCTTCCCGGAAGGTTGCCCGGGGATTGGGCCTGCCGAATCGGGTGAGCGGTCGATATGCGGCCGGGTCGATCTCGTTCAATCCCGCCAGCAGGGCCACCATGTCACCCGCCCCCGTTTTCCCGCCGCTGATCTGCGCATTCCAGTAGTACTCCATGATGGGGCCGAACAAGGCAAAGAGCCGATGTCTTTTTCCGGCGGTCCCATAGCGGTCCTTCCAGGAGGTGCTCGTAAATCCGTCGTATCGGCCGCCGTTATATTCGGCCGCGCTCATGCCGCCGGCCAGGTCGAGCAGGGCCGGAAACGCATCCGTGATCGCAGCGGGCATGAAGAGCTGCACCAGTTTGTTGGACAGCATCCCGGAGAGACCGTCGAACTTCATCAGGGTCATACCGAGGAACGTGAAGTGATACCTCTTCTTATAAAAGACCCAGTCCAGGGCCTGGAACTGGTCCATAAGGACGAAGCGCTCTCCAAGCCTGATTTTGCCCTCGCGTCCCCACCGCCTGGCGGTCGCGATCTCGCCGATGGCCCACCCGGCGACATTCTTGGTGATGCCGTTGACGGTCCCCGGCGAACCCGCCGGATGGTCCGGCGAGTCAACGAAATACAGCAGCGGTATATGCGTGTCCAGGCCAAAGACCTTGAGGTTCAGGTTGACGTCCGCACCCTGCAGCATGAACAGCAGCGAGCGCAGGGAGCTGGTCTTGACGTCCGCCTGGGCCTTGGGTTGCCCGTACATGTTGCGTTCCATCATCATGATGAGGCCCTGGCTGACGCTGTTCTGACCGGTGAGGGCCGCTCTGTCCATGCCCGCGACGGCCAGGAGCAATCCCTTGACGGTATCGATATCCGCATTGGCGGCCAGTCCTCCGAGGGCGTTTCTCATGAACCTCGCCAGGGTGTTCTTGCCGGGATCGGGATTGTCGTTCAATGCCAGGACAGCGCCCAACTGCGAGAATGTCCGCCCGATGTCACCGTGCTCCACGAGCAGCTTGGATGTTTCGAGGATGGAGTTCAGGTCTGCCCTGATCCCCTTGACCGCGTCCCCCGCACGGGGCTGAGTGCTTCGAGCGGTGGTATCGACCCCGGCGGCCGGGGCGGGTTCAACCGGCGCCTGCTCCGCTCCCTTGTCGGTTCCCGTGGAGCCGGCCATGACGAGCAGGCCCAAGAAAACAATCAGGATGGAAAACGCTTGCGTGACCCTTTTCATACGTTCCCCCTTGTACCGGCTGCACCAGCGGCCGGCTGCCCGGGTCCGGCATAGAGGTCGTTGATGATGCGCCTGAGATAGTGCTGAACCTTGGCGACCAGATTCCTGGACTCACCCGGCCCGGGCGTGAACAGCTCACGGATGCCCTGGGCGATGATGTCCCGGCCGCCGGGATCACGTGCCCGGTATCCGTGGATATCGAGCTCGGCGAAGAGGGCGTCCATGAGGGTGTTCCCTCGAAAGTCCGGATGGTCTTGTCGGTAGTCGAGACCGCTGTCTTTTTCATTGAGCTTGGCCACGACCCGTTTGAGCAGGGTGATGGCCGGGACGAGCACGTCGTTTTCGCCCCGGGCCTGCACGATGTAGACCAGGAGGTTGCTGTCCTGCACGGCCTTAAGGACCGAGGGCCGATCATCAAGGCGCAAGGTGGCGTCCCGGTTTTCACTGCCGCCTTTCCTCAGCCGCGCATAGGTCTCCGGCGCTATCTCGTTCAGCCCGGCCAGCACATGCACGAGGTCTCCCGAACGCTGGCGGCCTTCTGTGTCCTTGGCATTCCAGCAGAACTCCATCAATGGGGCCACGAGCGCCAGGAGCTTATGGCGCCTGCCCGCCGTGCCGTACCGCTCCAGCCAGGACGAATCCGTGAACCCGGAATAGGTGCCGCCGGCGTATTCGGCGGCGGTCATCCCGCCGCCCAGGTCGACCAGGGACGGGAAGGCATCCGCAATGCCCGCGGGCAGGAAGAGCTGCACGACCCTGCTCGACATGAGCCCGACCATGCCGTTGAACGTCATGAGCTTCATGCCCGCAAGATGAAGCGTGTAGCGTTTCTTGTACATCAGCCAGTCAAAGGCCTGGAATTGGTCCAGCGTGACAGGGCCGCCGCCCGCCTTGAACTTGCCCTCGCGCCCCCACCGGATGGCGGTGACGATCTCGCCGATCGCCCACTGGGAGATGTTGACGGTCTGATCCTTGACCGTCCCGGGCTCGCCATACGGATGGTCCGGTGAATCCACCATGGTCAAGAGCGGAATACGCGTATCAATACCGGGGAGCTTAAGATGCTGTTCGACATTCGCCGCCGCGATCAGGAAGAGCAGGGTGCGCAGCTCGCAGACATTGATTGCGGCGGTCCCCAGCTTCTGGCCGTACATGTTGGTGGTCAGGACCATGATCAGGTCGTCATTCAGCTTGGCGGAATCCCGCAGGGACTTGTCGTCGATCTTGGACAGGGCGAGGATGAGGCCCTTGATCGAGTCCCCGTCCGAGACGGGGGCCAGACCGCGGACGGCATTCCCGAGAAACCTGGCCAGGGTGTTGCGCGCGGGGTCTGGGTTGTCATTGAGCGACAGGATCATGTCCAGGCCTTCATAGATATGCTCCAGGTCGGCGCCCATGACCATCCTCTCCGTCGCATCGACCAGGTTGTGGAGATCGGCCTTGAAGGCCGCGACAAAGGCCTTGTCCGTGGTGGTCCGCGCCGCGACGTGCAGACCTGCGCCGAGCGTGGAAACAAGGCTCTTGGTCTGGCCCGGCAAGGGCGTGAAAAGGGCATCGACCGTACGGTCGATCGGATCGTTTCTCCCCGCAGCCGATATCCGCTTGCTTCCGGCGTTCTCGCGCGCTGTCTCGGCAAAGACGGCATCCAGAAGGGTATCTCCGGCAAAGGCGGGGTTCAAACCCCGATATCCGGCCGGTGCGCTCCCGGGCGCATTCAGCTTGGCGATAACCCGGACGAAGAGGTCCAGGGCGGGGGGCGCCAACCCCTCATCGTCCGTGCCGTGCGGACTGAGCAGCGTGGTTATCAGGCCGCCGGTCTCGAGGGCCTTGATGACCGATGCGGCCTGCAGCCGGTCATCGTTTCGGAAGGTGGCGTCGGCGCCGCTCGTCAAGGCCCGGTACCCCCCGGACGGTATCTCGTTCAGGCTCGCCAGTACCCTGATCAGATCGGCGACACGCCGCTGTCCTCGTGGGTCCTTTGCATTCCAGAAGTATTCCATCAACGGGGTGAACAGGGCCAGGAACTTATGGCGCC
>JAKQBR010000137.1 GCA_029574005.1 Deltaproteobacteria bacterium
GCAAAGCCGCCTTCGTCGCCTACGTTGGTGTTCATGCCCTTTTCAGAGAGCACGTTCTTCAGGCTGTGATAGATCTCTGCCCCCCAGCGGAGGCACTCGGAAAAGCTGGATGCCCCGGCCGGCATGACCATGAACTCTTGAAAGTCGGTGCTGTTCTTGGCATGGGCGCCGCCGTTCAGGATGTTCATCATCGGGACCGGCAGCACGTGGGCATTGACGCCGCCGATGTACCGGTAGAGAGGCAGTTCCACATCCAACGCCGCGGCCTTGGCCGCCGCCAGAGATACGCCGAGGATGGCATTGGCGCCCAGGCGCCCTTTGTTCTCTGTGCCATCGATCTCGATCACTAGGCTGTCGATACCCAGCTGATCGGTGACGTCCATACCGATCAGTTCAGGGCCGAGCTCCTCGTTGACATTGTCCACGGCCTGCATGACGCCCTTGCCGTTAAAGCGCCGGGCGTCACCATCACGCAGCTCTACCGCCTCATGGACGCCGGTAGAAGCGCCCGAAGGCACCGCCGCCACGCCCACCGATCCCAGCTCGGTGGTGATTTCGACTTCGACTGTGGGGTTTCCACGCGAGTCAAGGATCTCCCTGGCCATCACGTTCGCTATTGCTGACATGTTCCATCTCCTTTTGCCTGTGCGCGGTCCATCGCGCCGGCGGGTACTCGAACAAATGACGATCTGGGGCCAGCGCCCCAAAGGTCAGGCTGGTGTGAGAATAAGGCGCATATCCACAGCCACGGCGCCTGCTCCCTTGTCGCGCACGAGCAAGGGGTTGATGTCCATCTCGGCGATCTCGGGCCAGTCGTTGACCATCTGGGAAACGCGCATCAGCGTGTCCACGATGGCATCGATATCCGCAGGGGCCTGTCCGCGGACACCCGCCAGCAGTTTGTACGAACGAATCTCTTCGACCATTTCCTCTGCTTGCAGACGGGTCATCGGGGCCACACGAAAAGCGACATCGCGCAGCACTTCGACATAGATGCCGCCCAGGCCGAACATCACCAGCGGCCCAAACTGGGGGTCGCGGTTCATACCGATGATGACCTCACGGGCATTGGTGACCATCTCCTGAACCTGGGCGCCCCAGACAGTGGCGTTGGGCACATGCTGCTTGGCCCTCGCGATCAGCGTGTCAAAAGCCTCACGCACCTCGGCCTCATTGGAGACGCCGACGATGATGCCGCCCACATCGGACTTGTGCAGGATATCCGGAGATGCGATCTTCATCACGACGGGATAGCCGATCTCTTGGCAAAAGGCCACGGCCTCGTCGGGGGTCGCAAAGACGTCTGACTTGGGTGTGGTGATGCCATAGGCCTTGAGTATGTCCTGGGCCTCGGCATCTCCGATTCCCGTGCGTCCCTCTTTGCGGGCCTGCTCAAATACCTTGGCGACGGCCTCTCGGTCGATCTCAAAGCTCTCGGTTACGGCATCTGGCCGGTCCAGGAACTGGCGGTAGGTCCACATGGCACCAAAGGCGTTGACCGCGCGCTCGGGAAAGTGATAGTTGGGCACCCGGTTCTTGGCGAGGATATCGATGCCCGCCATGGCTTCCTGCTTGCCCATCCAGCAGCCCAGGATCGGCTTGCTTGCGCGGCTGCAGACATCAACAACGCCGCGGGCCGTCTCAACAATCTCCGTCGACGTCTGCGGCGTCACGATCACCAGGGCGCCATCCACGTTGTCGTCGGCCAGTACGGCTTCCAGCGCCATCATGTAGCGATCGCTGCGCGCGTCGCCCAGCACGTCTACGGGGTTGTGTGCGCTGGCGGCTGCCGGCAACTGGCTTTCGAGGTAAGCCTGCGTCTCCGCAGAAAGCGAAGCCAGAGCCAGCCCATTGAGCTCCAGGGCGTCGGTAGCCATGACGCCAGGGCCGCCGGCGTTGGTTACGATCGCGATGCGCTTGCCTTTGAGTAGCGGCTGGTAGGCAAAGGCCGTAGAAAAATCGAATAGCTCCTCTACCGTCTCAGCACGGATGACACCCGCCTGCTTGAATCCTGCGCTGTAGGCGGCGTCCGCGCCCGCCAGGCTTCCCGTGTGCGAAGAGACAGCGCGTGAACCCATGGCCGTGCGGCCCGACTTGACCGCGATGATGGGCATGTTGCCCGCGGTCTTGCGCGCCTGGCTGATAAACTCGGCGCCATCGCGAAGGCCCTCGATATAGGCAATGATGACGTTCGTGCGGTCATCGTCGCCCCATGCCTCCAGGAGCGTGACCTCATCGACGTCGGACTTGTTTCCCAGGCTGACAAAGTGCGAAAAGCCGATTGTCTCGGCCAGAGCATAGTCGAGGATGGCGGTGCAGAGCGCACCGGACTGTGACATGAACGCGATAGAGCCGGACTTGGGCGTGCCTGCGGCAAAGGACACATTCATGGGGACAAAGGTATCGATGATACCCAGACAGTTGGGGCCAATGATGCGAATGCCATACTCTTTGGCAACCGCCAAGAGCTCTTTTTCGCGAGCGACGCCCTCGGGTCCTGCTTCTCGGAAGCCTGCCGTGATGATGAC
>JAKQBR010000139.1 GCA_029574005.1 Deltaproteobacteria bacterium
GTCTGACGAAGAGCCTCTTCTCGACCAGCCAGGAACAGAAGCGCCGGACATCTTCCGGCGTGGGCGCATCGAACTGACCGGTGCCGGCGCCGTTATACGCGATCACGTTGACGCGCACCGGCAGACCTTGCAGAAATCGACACAGTTCCAGGGCATGTGCGCGTGTATCGTTGATGCCTGCCAGGAGGACGTATTCGATGAAGATGACGCCTCCCCTGCCGAGCGGCCATGCGGCCAGGGCATCTTTCAGCGCGGCCAGCGGGTAGGCGCGGTTGATGGGCATGAGGGTATTGCGCAGTTCGTCGTTGGCGGCGTTGAGCGACACGGCCAGCCGCAGATTGGGCGGCGATATCCGTGCGAGCCTCAGGATACCGTCCACATGGCCGGCGGTTGAGATGGTGATATGGCTGGGAGCGATATCAAGCCCATGCTGATCTCCGATCACCCGCATGGCCTGCATCACGCTGTCGAAATTTGCCAACGGCTCGCCCATGCCCATGAACACGATGTTGTCGACCGGGTGTCCAAGCTCGAAACGGGCGGTCAGAACCTGTTGTACGATCTCGGAGGGACTGAGGTTCCGTACGAACCCCAGAGAACCGGTGGCGCAGAAGCGACACCCCCAGGCGCACCCGACCTGAGAGGAGAGACACAAGGTGGTGCGGCAAGGGCCGGGTATGATGACGGATTCAATCAGGGAGCCGTCTTCCAGGGACAGGGCGAACTTGACGACCTCCTCGCGTTGTATGGCCGCAATCCGGCAGGCCGGAAAACGCACATCCTGTTCCAGACGCTCGGCCAGTGCGGGTGAATTCATGAAGGCAGGCGTGCCGACAAAACGACGCTCCCCGCACCGGAAAACGGCATGGTACAAGCCCTCGGCATGGTAGCGGCCTTTGCCGTAACGCTGATGAAGCGTCTCGGCGACTTCGGCGCAGCTCAGGGCGAGGATGTCCATGTTCAATCAGGGTCCATGATACAAAATGTCGCATCGGCGCGGAATTGATCGTCTTTGCCCTTTTCCAGTACGATATGGAAGTCCTTCTGGCGGATGTAATATCCGTGGTGGCTGACAGACTCAAACGACGAACATGATTTATCCGCCAGGCCGCGAACCTTCTTGAATGTGGCGTCCCTGCGCGCAGCCTCATCGGCCGGCTTCACGAGCTTGATTCTGAAATCCTGGGCGCAAAGGAAATATCCGGGACGATCGAGCGCCTCAAAGGAGATCCGCTTGTCGTCGGCCAGTCCCGGTACGATCAGGAAGGTGGCGGCTCGTTTTTCGATGCTGGAATTCAGGCGTGTCAGCTCGCCCAGGAATCGTCGGTGCCGGATGAACCTGTCCGCATACCCGTAGGCCTTGAGGCGGTAGCTGCGCGGGACCCCACCCTGCCATGGTTCTGACAACCAGACACGATTGATCCGGCCGGCCTTGCGGCTGAAGAATTTCTGATCATGCCACGCGGACTGTCCGGCATAGATACGCTCGAGGGAATTGATGAAGGGCGGACCGGGATGATACTCTGGTTCGCCAACATTGTTGAAGACATCGCCCCAGACCGATTTGAGCTCCGGCATGACCAGGTCACCACGGCCGTCCACGTTGTCGTTGCAGCCCCAGGAACTGTAGGGGGAGTTCCGGCTGCCATCGAGCGCTTGAAAGTAGGGGTTATGATTGCCGGCCGAGATGCAGAGCACGGGGTGGGCGCCGTAGGTTTCGAGTATGGAACCCCGGCGCCAGACAAGGTGTTCCTTGCCGCCCAGTTTGATCATGGTGACGGTCCAGGTTGCTCCGCCATCCGCGGAGACGAGTTCATAGTGTGCCGTCGTGATATCGCCAGCATGAGAGCTGCCGCACCATGAGTCAGGTCCGTAGCCGAGGTCCTGCCGGAAGAGCAATGTCCAGGCGATCTCTAGCTTAAGATTGTCGGCGGAACGCAAGTCAAGCGGACGGACCTGGAACAGGGTTACGGGTTCATTGGCCTGGCGAGCGGATTCATTGCTGTCAAAGCGGAGATAGGGCCTGCAGGCATCGGCCAGAAGCCCTTCCATCTCGTCGATCAGACCATCGCGGTCGCGGTCGTGCGCCTCGCGTTCCACGATGGTCCTTGCCAGGATGCCGCGGGCGAGCTGTACGCCCTCCAGGGTGGATGCATGCGCCTCCCAGATTTTATCCAGGTGAAAGATGCGCGAACACAGGATCTTTTCTTTTTCGAACAGGATCACCTCGATGGAGTCGGTGCTCAGGGTGCGCGGGCCTGCGAAACGGACGGTAATCGTGGAGGCGGCACTGAAGGGTCGTTCTCCCTTGGGGACACCTTCCGGGAGGCCTCCGGCCGGGGTGTAGGAGAATCCCGCGGCCGCGGTGGCTGTGTCCGGCACATAGGCGCCGATGAAACAGGGCATGGAGAAGCTGGAGGGGATGACATAGGCGACCTCGAAGCGCGCCGTGTCCGGTGCGCTCGAGACCATGCGGATGCCTCTGATCTCACAGGATTCCTCCTGAGCATACAGCCATACGGGCATCAGGCACAGTATGGCCGCTACCAACAGGTACCATCTATAGGGCATAGGGCTCCTCCCGGAGCACGATTATCCCCATTTCAGTTCAAAGATCAAGGCTTTTACATAAGAGATGCTCGTGGATGGCGCGGCGCATTCAAACACCACCCTTGAAGCGCTCCGTCTGTCAGGCAGGGGAGCGCTCCAAGGGCGGTTACCGGCGGATGTTTGCCTCCCGCAGACGGAGGATTATTCTTTCCCCAGCCAGCGATAGATGAAACCGCCCAGCAAGGCCCCGATAATGGGAGCCGCCCAGAAGAGCCACAGCTGGCCGATGGCCCAGTCTCCTACGAAGACCGCAACGCCGGTGCTGCGCGCCGGGTTTACCGAGGTGTTGGTGACCGGGATGCTGATCAGATGGATGAGAGTCAGGCACAGCCCGATGGCTATCGGGGCCAGGCCCGCAGGCGCGCGTTTGTCGGTCGATCCCATGATGACGAACAGGAACATGAAGGTCATAACGACCTCCGTTACCAGACAGGAAAGAAGCGCGTATCCTCCCGGCGAGTGGTCGGCGTAGCCGTTGCAGGCGAATCCTGCCATGACATCGAAGCCGGTCTTGCCGCTGGCAATCAGGTAAAGCACGGCGCCGGCGGCGATACCGCCCAGGACTTGCGTTGCGATGTAGGGGATGAGGTCCTTGGCCGGGAATCGTCCTCCGGCCCAGAGTCCCAGTGAAACCGCCGGGTTGAGGTGGCATCCCGAGATGTGGCCGATGGCGAAGGCCATGGTCAGCACCGTCAGACCAAAGGCCAGGGCAACCCCCAAGAGGCCGATGCCTACATCGGGAAAGGCCGCCGCCAGGACCGCGCTGCCGCATCCCCCCAGCACCAGCCAAAAGGTACCGAAAAATTCCGCGCCCAGACGATTCAATAAGCTTGGCATATCCGTGCTCCTCCTTTTTCTTCCGTTCATTCCAGCCGGGACGCAGGCACATACCCGGCTGGTGCCGTACAACATATCAGAGGGTGGCTGTTCGTAGAAGTTTTGAAGCGCCCCGCGGGGATTCGCCCGGAATTGTTTCCATCGGTGGTTTTTTTGTCTGCGGGCCTTTTCCCGGCTGCTGTCTGCGTGGTGCTGTATTGACCAGATAACGACTGTGCCCCTGAAAGTCAACAAGGATATTTGAACCGATTGTTTCTCTAGCGTATCTGCTCGACATTTACCTGGGCCTTGGCTATAGCTGATGGGTACAGGTGTAACAAAACCGTACAACAAAACATTTCCCCTCGAGGAGGCCGGTATGGCAACCATGGTTGCGGCATTGCCGTATGTCGTATTCGCCGTGTTCTTCTTTCTGGTGGCCGTCATTGTGACGGCCCTGGTGTTCTCGCAGCGCGACGAACAGCCGCCGGAGATTCCTGGAGAAGCGCTGGAGGAATTCACTTACGATACGCAAGCGGTAGCCGTCGAGAACATACGCAGCGTCACGCTTCCCAACCGTAAAGATCCTCTCTGGAGGGTCTTTTACAAGGATGGGAGAAGGCTGGTAGGCACGGGACCCGTGTGGCTGATCCTGAAAGGGGGGGAAGATCCGCAGGAGGCCCTGAAGGGCCAGGATGTTCCACCCTTGGCGCTTGAGCGCGGACGGAGAAAAGAACCCTTGCGTTAGCACCCCTATGGCCATCGAACCTTCGGGTTTTTCAGGGCAAAAAAAAAGCAGGTCCTTGGCGACCTGCTAAATGAGGAGGTTCTACGGGGAATGAACCTTGAAGAACCTATTAGGACTATCGACACGTTTTGAAATTCCTTAACCCCCCAAAATAAAAAAAATGTATTTTTTTGTGATAAGCTAGGATTTAAGCCAGTCGCAGAACGTCTTCCAGGGGGCGTACCCGCTTGCGGATACCATCCCCTTCCGCCAGTTCGAGAAACTCGTCGCCCAGTATCCGGCTGGTCTCGATAACTTTTCCCCATGCCTGGAATCGTTCCTGGTCTCGACCACGATAGATCACGAAATCTTCCCTGTCCGGGATGCGTCTACCGGGCAGCCGGTTTATAAAGTCCTCGGAGGGGCAGAGCAGGACGACCCGCTCCATGTTGCCGGCCGCGGGTTTGCGCCAGGGCAGCATCTTGTCGAGCCAGCCCGGGATGATACGGGCGCGGAAATGGGGGAACAAGACAATGCCATGAGTGCCGAACGGCAGGTCCAAATGGTAATCGATCATCCCGCCGTCGCGATACATGCCGGGTTTCGCGCCTGCCGGATCGACGACCCCTTCCATGACCAGGGGGATGGAGCCGGAGGCCAAGAGGGCGTCGGATAGGTTGCGGGCCGTAAGCGCGATCTTTTGGAGCGGAAATTGATCCATGTTGAAGAAGGGCGGGATGGTACGCGGATCATAAAAGAGGGTGCGGGTGAAAAAGAATCTCAACGTCTTGCGGGAGACGGTATTGGCGCTTGCCGCCATGATCATGGCCGGGACCAGGGCTGTACGGCCTTCCTGCCTGAAGAGTCCTCGGCACCGTACGGCCAGCAGGTTCATTCGAAAGACCGGGTGGTTGAGGATGGCCTCGGTCCCGTTTGAACCAAGGAATATATCCATGATGCGCGCGGATTCGCGCGTGACGTCCGCGGGGCTGGGATTCTTGGTGTAGCACTGGGCCACATAGGCATGCTCGAAGCGGTCATAGGCCTCCGGACCTTGGGCGATGGCCGCGAAACGCCAGCCGCCGATCGAAGATCCGATGAGGAAGCACGGTGTGCGTTTAGATGCAAACCATTGAAAGAACAGCGCGCGGTCAAGACCGTTTAAAACCAGCCACTTGGGACCTCCGGCCGCACCGGCGATGACCTCAATATCTTCAGGGGCAAGCCCCTGCTCCCGCAACCGGGGCAAGGCCTTCTTCCCGGCAAAGATCAAGAGATTATCCGCCATGACGCGCCACGCTCCTCCCGCAAGCCATATCATCGGTGCATATAAGCCGATATCACGATCAAATCCATAGCACGAGGATCGCCATGCTTGTCAACTCCCGATTGACCATTGACATGCCCGGGTACGGGTGGCAGAACTGAAGAGAAGGGTTCATGCGGCACTGTACTGCGCACCGGCGATGATAGGGGAGGAACCATGCGCGACCGGCACCGATTCTGGGGCGAGACCACTGCTTTCCTGGCCCTTTTCCTGGATAATCTCGGGGTCTTCGTCTTCCTGAGCTCCATCCTGATCTTCACCTTCAACTTCCCCGCCGAGGTTGTCCTGATGCGCATGATACCCGGCACGGCCATGGGGGTCTTCTTTGGAGATCTGGTCTATACCTGGCTTGCCGTGCGACTAAGAAACAAGACCGGACGCGTCGACACCACCGCCATGCCGCTGGGCCTCGATACGCCGTCATCCATCGGTATGATCTATGCCGTGCTGGGTCCGGCCTACATCGCCACCGGTGACGCAATCCTGACCTGGCATATCGGCATGTGCACCTTGTTCATGATCGGCATCGTCAAGGTCATCACCTCCTTCCTGGGCCCCTGGGTGCAACGCATCATCCCCACCGCCGGTCTCCTGGGGTCCATAGCCGGGGTGGGTCTCTTGCTGCTGGGCTTCCTGCCCTTGATCGAGATCTTCAATGAGATTGTGGTCGGCATGGTGGCCTTGGGGCTAATTTTCGCGGTCCTGATGGGCCGCCTGGAACTCCCCGGCCGCATGCCTGGCGTGCTCATCGCCGTGCTTTTGGGCACCGTTATCCATTTCGCCTTAGGCTATGGCGGGTTCCTGCCGGAATTTCAGAAACCCACCTTTGAACTGGCATACTGCCTGCCGGTGTTTTCCGCCGGTTTCCTCAAGGCCCTGCCGCAGAGCATCCAGTACCTGCCGATCGCCATACCCTTCGGCCTCCTGACCATCATCGGCGGC
>JAKQBR010000196.1 GCA_029574005.1 Deltaproteobacteria bacterium
CGGCGAACATGGCGGTCACGACATTGGTGCTCAGCATGCCGTCCAGCCCCCTGTTGAGGATCCGGGGCGTACGGTCTCGTATCTTTTTGCGTTGAAGGGCATGATCTTTGACAGAATAGATGAGCTCCGGCGCCAAGTCCAGCACTTTGACGAGGTCGCGCCTCATGGCCGCACCGAACATCCGCCGCGGCGATGACGGTCGTGTCCGCCTGGCCATAATGGTTTGGTCGTCGATGGTGATCGTGGGCATCGCAATACCCCCTTTACACACGCACCGGTGGATACGAGTTGATCTGTCGGAAGGCAGCCGATAAAACTGAAATCGCGATAAAACCACCACGAGATTGAGTGCTTGAATCAATAGATGGGAAAAGATGTGGCGTCGACCGTTGATTATGACCTTCAGGGGCGGTCTTCCCCGGCGCATTCTTGACGCGCGGATTGTCAGACGAACACCGATCGGTTGTCAGGCGATGTCCCATGCCAATATCAGACGCCGGCCGACATAAAATTATTGATTCCTATACTATAGTCCCAGCGGCTGGAGGGATGGTCGGGGGAAAGCTCACGCAGGCCGCGCTCCAGCGGTGTGGAAATTGGGCGCTGCAGGCTGTGGTGATGCCGGGTGCTTGGTTATCAACGAGAGGGAAAGGAGAAGGACTATGGCTGAAATGAATGATCAGGATTTCTATAACAGGGTGTTCCCTGTTCCGGAGCGGGTGCGCGAGAAATCGTACATCAAGAGCCGGGAGGAGTATGAGAGGATGTACCGGTTCTCCATCGAGAACCCGGATGCCTTCTGGGCCGAGCAGGCCATGCAGCGCCTGACCTGGTTCAAGCCCTTTGACAGGAACAAGGTGTCGGACTGGTCGTTCGGCGACGACCTGCACGTGAAGTGGTTCGAAGGCGGCACGCTCAACGTCAGCTACAATTGCCTGGACCGGCACCTGGAGGACAAGAAGACCAAGGCCGCCATCATCTTCGAGGGCAACGACCCCGATGACTGGAAGGTCTACACCTATTTCGACCTGTACCGCGAGGTCAACAAGTTCGCCAATGTCCTGAAGAAGCTCGGCATCAAGAAGGGCGACGTGGTGACCATCTATCTGCCCATGATCCCGGAGCTGGTCATTGCGATGCTGGCCTGCAGCCGCATCGGCGCCGTCCATGCCATCGTGTTCGGCGGGTTCTCGGCCGAGGCGCTCAGGGACCGCATCAACGACTGCGGGTCCACCCTGCTGATCACCTGCGACGGCACCTACCGGGGCGCCAAGGCGGTGCCGCAGAAGGACAATGCCGACGCGGCGTTAGCGCAGTGTCCGTCGGTCAAGACCCAGATCGTGGTCAAGCGCACCGGCACTAAGGTCGAGATGAAGGACGGCCGCGACATCTGGTACGAGAGGCTCATGTCCGAGGCCGAACGCTACTGCAAACCCGAGGAGATGGACGCCGAAGACCCGCTCTTCATCCTCTATACATCCGGTTCAACAGGTAAACCCAAAGGTGTGCTCCATACGACCGGCGGTTACATGACCTATGTCTATTCTACGTTTAAATATATTTTCGATTATAAAGACAAAGAAGTCTTCTTCTGCAGC
>JAKQBR010000200.1 GCA_029574005.1 Deltaproteobacteria bacterium
AGACACTCTGAAATCCGAGGATCGAGAGGTGAAGCACATGCAGCAAACAATAGATCTGAACCGCCGCAGGTTCCTGTTATACAACGGGGTCATGGCCGGGACACTGTTGGCGCCGCGTCAGGCGTACGCCCGCGTGATACAACCGCGCGGCGGGCTTCGGCGCCCGCAAGCTCAAAAAGCCCTGGTCGTCTGTTACAGCCAGACCGGACACACCGAGCGCTATGCCCGGCTGATCTCCAGCATATGGGTGCGGCACGGGTTACGCGTTGATATGCACCGGTTGCGCTTCGGCGATGATGCGGATGTCTCGGGTTATGATCTGGTCGCCATCGGCACGCCCGTTCAGTATCTCGATGTCCCGAAGAATGTCGGCGATTGGATGGCTAGGATCGGTTCTCTGCACGGCGTGGGTGTCTCCTCATTCGTGAGTTACGGCGGAGAGGGTGACGGCCAGCACGATGCCGCGTTCAGCCTGCTGGCCGGGATGGTGGATAAAGGCGGCGTGGCTCTCGGCATGGATACCTTCGGCAACATGAGCACCTATCCTCCGACGTGGTCCATGGGCAATCAGGCACGTATCCTGAGATATCGTCATAAACCGGATCTGGCCACCTATGGCCAGGTGCGCGCCTTTGCGGCCTCCGTGCTCGCGCAATATGCGCGCGGGGTTGGGATCGAAGCCAAAAACCGTCCCGGATTCATGGGCCTCTTTAAGGGCGATGTCTCTCGGACGCTGTCAAAGGCGGTTCTGGGCCGGCACACCATCGATGCCGGGCGCTGCGTCCGTTGCGGCGGGTGTGTGAAGACCTGTCCCGTGGGCGCCATCGACCTGGACAGACCCCGTATCGATACCGAACGCTGTATCCTGTGTTTCGGGTGCGTGAACAATTGCCCCACCGGTGCCCATGCCATGACCGTGTTGGGCAAGCCGATCTACGGCTTTCCCGAATTTTTGAGGCGCAACGGGATCGAGCTCCTCGAACCACCGCTCACCCACGATTGACAATACTTTTACAATAGGTTCTCAAGACGCTGTGGTATGGAGAGGCGTTCTTATTCTGATTGAAAAGAGAGGGCCGCATGCATACCACCGTTTTCGATACGCCGATTGTGCGCAGTGTATTCCGTTTGATCTCGATCCTGTATCTCCGGATTTTCGGCTGGCGGGTGGAGGGTCGGCTGCCCGAGCATCCCCGCTACGTGATCATCGCCGCACCGCATACCTCGAATTGGGACTTCCCCATCACCCTGTTTCTGGCCTTTGCCTTGCGCATCAATTGCTCTTGGATGGGCAAGGACAGTCTGTTCCGGCGACCCTTCGGCGCAATCATGCGCTGGCTGGGGGGCATGCCCATCGACCGTTCCAAGTCTAATAACATTGTCGGGGAGTCGATCAAGGCCTTTGACAGGCAGGATCGTCTGGTCATGGTCATCCCGCCCGAAGGCACCCGCAAGCAGGTCAGCTATTGGAAGACCGGGTTCTATCACATCGCACATGGCGCCCAGGTGCCGATCGTGTTGGGCTATATCGATTATGAGCGCAAAGCGGGCGGTATCGGCCCAATCGTATGGCCCTCCGGCGATATCGAGGCCGACATGCGGATCATCCAAGGATTCTATGCGGGCGTAAGCGGCAAATATCCCGAGAAATCCAGCCTTGCCATGCTTGCCCCCGGCAAGGTGGCCGGACGTACCGGCCTACCCGGGGTTTGACCACCCGAGAGAAACCGTGAGAGAGCTCGCCATGGGGCCGAGCTCTCTCACGGCTGTGATTATGGATTGGTGTACATCTTCTCGATCTGATCGCGGAACTTCTCATTGACCACGCGGCGTTTGATCTTGAGCGTCGGGGTAAGCTCGCCGGTTTCCACCTCAAAGGGCTTGTCCAGAAGGGTAAAATACTTGATCTGCTCATAA
>JAKQBR010000226.1 GCA_029574005.1 Deltaproteobacteria bacterium
GGGCCCCTCGCCCGGCTATCCGGCCCGGCAGACAGTGCCGGCTAACCGAGCTCGATTCAAGCTTGCTGAGCACCCCCATGCTGTGTTTGGCCAGCTTGCCGATGTTGCGGTTGATCTTGTCATGCCAGCAGCGAAACCCGCCGGCCTTGGCCAGGAATTCGGTCTGATTGATGTAATTGGTCCTGAAGCTTCCACCGTCAAGTTCCTGAAGTCCGACGATATCGAAGTCCCGGATCAGGCGGGCGATGGACATGAGGTTTTCATGCCGCCCGCTATGGGGAATGAAATGCTTCCAACTGTGCGCGATGTAATCGAAACGCCTGGCCGTGGAGATCCCGACCTGGATATTGTAGCTCAACAGCTTGAGACGTTTTCGGTTGTCATTGCGGGTTCTGCGGTGATGTTCGCCAACGCCCGTCTTCGGTTTCGTGATATGCATATCGATACATGCCCTCGTGGTGGTTTGCCTCATAGTATGCTTCCCGCGCTACGTCTAGGAAAAAAAGCGGCCTTCCTTTGGTTTCCCCGGTTTCCCATCATTTTGATGTAAACCTATCGGAAGGAATCATGATACCTTAATACGGATAAGAACAGATACTACATATGCGCGCTGATATGCTGCTGTATCTCGAGCTTGGTCGTAGCGCCGACCATGGTATGGAGGTGACGCCCGCCCTTGAAAATGATCAGGGTCGGAATGCTGCTGATTGAATAGAGCGCCGCCGTCATCGGGTTTTCATCGACGTTCATCTTGGCGATCTTCACCCGGCCGGCGTATTCGGTGGCCAGCTGTTCGATGATCGGCGCCATCATGCGGCAGGGCGCGCACCACGGGGCCCAGAAGTCAACCAGCACGATCCCGGGGTTGTTCATCACCTCATCGTTGAACGTGAGGTCCGTGACATCCACGGGTCTGATGTTCGCGGAGCCGCGGAAGATCGGCCGATGGCACTTGCCGCACAGCGGATTCTGATACTGCTTCTGCCGGGGTATGCGGTTCTTGGCCCCGCAACTCATACATTTGATGATTATGCTGTCGTCTTCCATGGTGTATTTGTCCTTATTTTCACAATCGGATCGTGCCGCGATTTTCTTTATAGGGTCTTGCCGTTTCACTATCCACGCCTGCGATGCTCGGTTCCGCAATGCCATCCGCGGCGGGGATTGCTTTCTTTTCGGTGTGGATTATTTTATATCCCTGTGGCATCTTGTGTATGGAGGTATGAGCATGCGAGAGTATATTCGCCATCCATCGGATATCCCCATCAAATACCATATCCAGGGCCTGGAGGCCGCCGGCCATACCGATGCATTGAAAAACATCAGCGCCGGAGGGCTGTCTTTCCGTTCATCGGTCGAGATCAAGGAAAACACCCCCATCGTCATCAATATCCCGGTCGTGAAGCCGGGCTTCCGCGTCAGGGGGGTGGTCGTATGGTGCCATCCCAGCGACAACGTCTATGATATCGGGGTGAGGTTCCTCGACAAGGAGACGGAGTTCCGCGTGCGCATGATCGAACAGATCTGTTACATCGAGCACTACCGCAAGGAGGTGCTCCTCAAGGAAGGCCGCCGCATTACCAGCGAACAGGCGGCGTTGGAATGGATCGAGAAATTCGCGCAGGATTTCCCCACCGATTAAGGACCTTGGACGCCATGGAGTTCATGCTCACAGCAAGCGAGATCCGGGTCTTGGCCAGCCTGATCGAGAAGGAGTTTTCCACGCCGGACTATTACCCGTTGAGCTTGAATGCGCTCACCAATGCGTGCAACCAGAAAACCAACCGCGACCCCGTGGTGGCCTACGATGAAGCCGCCGTGCTTGCCGCCCTGGATGGCCTGAAGGACAAACGCCTGGTCTGGGAAAGCACCTCCGGCCGGGTCGCCAAGTACGAGGAGACCTTCCTCAAGACCAAAAACCTCTCGCGCGGCGAGGCGGCGGTATTGTGCGAGCTGATGCTCAGGGGGCCGCAGACCCTGGGAGAGATCAAGGCGCACGCCGAGCGCATGTACGCCTTCACCGGCACGGACGAGGTGGCCGCCGTGCTCGACAGCCTGTGCGACATGGGCTACACCCTCAAGCTTCCGCGTCTGGCCGGACACAAGGAACCGCGCTATGTCCAGCTCCTCGCGGTCGAACCCGAGGATCTCTCGCCCGCCCCCTCCCTGGAGACCGCCCCCCGCATGCCGGAACCGGCCGAGCGCATCGAATCCCTGGAGCGCGAGGTCGATGCCTTGAGGCAGGAACTCTCCGAGCTCAAACAGAGCTTCCTGGACTTCATGAAACAGTTCGATTAGCGCCGCTTTTTCCTCACCACGAAGCACCCGAAGCGCATGAGGATGGAAATCCATGGTTCGCCCTTGAACTCACCTACCCTGATGGTCTATGCTGGATCCATTGCACTGATACCAAAGGAGATGCCATGACGATTCTGGTTACCGGAGGAGCCGGTTACATCGGAAGCCATGCCTGCCTGGAGCTGCTGCGCGCCGGCTATGATGTGGTGGTGGTCGACAACCTTTCCAACAGCAAGGAGCAATCGCTCAACAGGGTCCGCGAACTCTCCGGGAAGGACCTGGTCTTCATCAAGGCCGACCTGGTGGATAAACCCGCGCTCGAAGCCGTGTTCGGCGCCCACCCGATCGATACCGTCATGCACTTCGCCGGGCTCAAGGCCGTGGGCGAATCGGTCAGCAAGCCGCTGGCCTACTATCACAACAACATCACGGGCACATTGATGCTGGCCGAGGTCATGCGCTCCCACGGCGTGAAGAACATCATCTTCAGCTCTTCGGCCACGGTCTACGGCGACCCCGAGACCGTCCCGATCCGGGAGAACGCCAAGCTGGGGCCGACCAATCCCTACGGCCGCTCCAAGCTCATGATCGAGGAGATCCTCAAGGACCTGCACGCCTCCGACCCGGCATGGAACGTGATCCTGCTGCGCTATTTCAACCCCGTGGGCGCGGACGCCAGCGGCCTGATCGGCGAGGACCCCAACGGCATCCCCAACAACCTGATGCCCTATATCTCGCAGGTCGCGGTCGGAAAACTCCCGCGCTTGAATGTCTTCGGCAACGACTACCCCACCCCTGACGGCACGGGCGTGCGCGACTACATCCACGTGGTCGACCTGGTCCAGGGCCATGTCATGGCCATCGACAAACTCCGCCAAAGCCCCGGTGTGGCCATCTACAACCTCGGCACCGGCCAAGGCTACAGCGTCCTGGAGATGGTGAAGGCCTTTGAACAGGCCACGGGCCGCGAGATCCCCTACCAGATAGTCCAACGCCGCAGCGGCGATATCGCCGCCTGCTATGCCGACCCGACCCTTGCCAAAACCGAGCTGGGGTGGGAGGCGCGGCGCGGCCTCTCTGAGATGTGCGCCGATGCCTGGCGCTGGCAGTCGCGGAACCCGAACGGCTATGCCTAGGAGGTGAACATGTCCGATAGCGAGAGTCTTGGTGAGGCCGCCTATGTAGGCTTCTGGGCCAGATTGCTGGCCTCGATCGTTGACTCCATCCTGTCGCTCCTCATCATTGTCCCCGTTCTGCTGGCCGTCTACGGCAAAGAATATCTTGCCATGTATGACGGCATCTTCCGCGGTCCGGTCGATTTTTTGATGAACATCGTCTTTCCCGCCGTGGCCATCATCCTGTTCTGGGTGGCGCGTTCGGCCACGCCCGGCAAGATGCTGATCGGGGCCAGGATCGTGGACGCGCGCACGGGCGGCAAGCCCACGACAGGTCAGCTGATCGGGCGCTATCTCGGCTACTACGTCTCCATGCTGCCCCTGTTCCTCGGTTTTATCTGGATCGCCCTTGACAAGCGCAAGCAGGGCTGGCACGACAAACTGGCCCGCACCGTGGTGGTCTACGCGCCGAAAAAGTCCGGCCCATGAAGACCTTCTGGCTGTGCTTTTTCCCCCTGTTCGTGGCCGTGGACGCCATCGGCATCCTGCCGATCTTCATGAGCCTGACCCAGGACCTGGACGCCAAAGGGGTGAGACGCTCCATCATCCAGTCCGTCGTCACCGCCATGGCCGTGGCCCTGGCGTTCCTATTCCTCGGCACGGCGCTGCTTAACTACCTGGGCATCCAGGTGGCCGACTTCATGGTGGCGGGCGGGGTCCTGATCTTCGCCATCGCGCTGTCCGACATGCTGCGCACGAGCCCCGCCAATACCTCTCTGCTCGACAAAGACACCTTCGGCGCGGTGCCCCTGGGCGTGCCCCTGATCGCCGGTCCGGCCGTGCTGACCACCTCGCTCCTGCTGATCAACGCCTATGGCGCGCTTTCGTCAGCCATCGCCCTGGTCGTCAATATCCTCTTCGCCGGCCTCATGTTCAGCCTGGCGCCCTATATCCACAGGTTCTTGGGCAAGGCCGGATCGCGCACCATATCCAAGATCGCCAACCTGCTTTTGGCCGCCATCGCGGTCATGATGATCCGCAAGGGCATCACCGAATTGATCTTATCTCTGCGGTAAAAGAAATAAGCTTTTTTCACCACCCGCTCGCTAAAGCTCGCTAGAGGCGCAGAGGGGAAGAGCGAGAGAAAACCTGTTTTATCATCCCGGCATCCGCCGGGATGATAAAAAGATTTGCCTTTCTCCGTGCTCTCCGCGTCTCTAGCGCAGCGGGTGGTGAACCCCTAATCATTTGATCGGCTTTTTCTATCGCCCGGGCCCTTGCCGATGCGGCGATCGATGCCGGCCAGGTCCTTCTCCAGACCCGCCAGCACCCGAGCGATATCCGAGGGCACCCCGGAACGGCCGGGATAGATCTCGTAGTGCCGCTTGTAGTGCACAGGGGTGAAATCCGGCATGATCACGTTCGCCCCGGCGGCCAGGGCCTTGAGCCTGATCTCGGGGTCGAGCGCGGCCAGGGCCGTGGTGGCCGGGATATTGGTATTCCCGGTCACCAGGCGCGTCACGGCGATGACCTTGAGCACCAGCTCCAGATCGCCCGCGGCTGCGCCTTTAAGCGGCGTGTCCGGATGCGGGATGAACGGCCCGATGCCGATCATGTCGATATCCAGCGCGCGCATCAGGAGGATATCGTCGGCCAGGGTCGCAAGCGTCTGTCCGGGCAGGCCCACCATGTTGCCGGCCCCGGTCTCGTAGCCGAGTTGTTTGAGCCATCTCAGGCATTGGATGCGGTTACCGTGGTCCGAGTCCGGGTGCAGCCGCCGATAGAGCTCCGGGCTGGCGGTCTCGTGCTTCAGCAGGTAGCGGTCCGCGCCGCTGTCCTTGAAGGCGCGGTAATCGTCAAAGGACCGCTCGCCGATGGAAAGCGTGATGACAAGCCCGGTGGCGTCCTTGATCCTACCGATGAGGCGGCAGATATGCTCCGTGGTGTGCGCCGGGTCTTCACCGGCCTGGAGCACCACCGTTGCGATGCCCGCGTCCCGGACGCCGCAGGCAAGCTCGATGATCTCCTCATCCGGGATACGGTAGCGCCGCAACGCCTTGTTGCCGCGCCTCAAACCGCAGTACCGGCAGTTCCTTGCGCAATGGTTCGAGAACTCGATGATGCCCCTGAGATGCACCTCGTCACCGACCGAGAGCCGCCGCGCCTCATCCGCGGCCTTCAGGAGCGCGCGCACCTCATCCGCGTCGGTGGTTGCCAGCAGGCGGATGATCTCGTCGCGGTCCATGGTCCGGCGCTTACAGGCAGATATCGCGCTGGCCCTCTTCGATCCTGGCCAGCCGGCTCGTGATGGCCTTTTTCGTCCCGGCCTGCCTCGTCTCCTCGATGAGCCGCGCGATCAGCTCCTCGCCGGCCGCCCTGGTTGCTTCTCCGGCATAGTCGATCAGGTACTCCTTGAAGGTCAATATCCCATTGGTGCGGCAGAACTTCTGAATGAGCCCCGGCTTGGCGAGGTCCATGAAGTCCTTGCCGGTGCGGCCCAGCCGGTAGCAGGCCGTGCAGAAGCTGGGGATATGGCCGCGCTGGATGATGTCCAGGATCACCTCGTCGAGGGTGCGGGTGTCGCCCAGGTTGAACTGCGCGGCCCGGAAGGCACTGCCGTCCTGATAGCCGCCCGGATTGGTGCGCGACCCGGCGCTGATCTGAGAGACACCCAGCCCGAAAACCTCTCCACGCAGTTCAGGACCCTCGCGGGTGGTCAGGATCATGCCGGTGTAGGGCACGGCCAACCGCAGGATGGCCACCAGTTTCTTGAACTCATCGTCGCTGACCGGATTGGGCGGCAGAACCGCGGCCGGGGCGTTGAAGGCCGGCTCCAGGCGCGGGATGGAAATGGTATGCGGCCCTACCCCGCAGTCCTTCTCCAGCTGCTGGGCATGGCTTAGAAGCCCCAGCACATCGAACCGGTAATCGTACAACCCGAAGAGCGCGCCGATGCCGACATCGTCGATGCCGGCTTCCTGCGCGCGGTGCATGGAGGTCAGACGCCAGAGGTAATCGGCCTTGGGCCCGCTGGGGTGCATCCGCTGGTAGGTCGCGTGGTGATAGGTTTCCTGGAACAGGACATAGGTGCCGATGCCGGTGGCCTTGAGCCTGCGGTACTCGTCGACCTCCAGCGGCGCGATCTCCACGTTGATGCGCCGGATCTCCCCGCCCTTTTCGGTCTTGACGCCATAGACCGTCTCGATGGCCTCGCAGAAGTAATCCAGGCTGGAGAGCTTGGGGTGCTCGCCGCAGAGCATCAAGAGGCGCTTGTGGCCTTCCCTTTCCAGCACCTCCACCTCGGACGCGATCTGCTCCATGGTCAGGGCCACGCGGTTGAGCTCCTTGTTGTCGCGCCTGAAGCCGCAGTACAGGCAGTTGTTGGCGCAGTGGTTCGAGATGTACAGCGGCGCGAAGATCACCAGGCGGTTGCCGTAGATGCCTTCTTTCACCGCGCGGGCCGCGGCGTGGATCTCCTGGATCAGCTCGCGGTCCTCGGTCTGGAGCAGGACCGCGGTTTCCTCCAGGCTCAGGCCCTTCAATTCCTTGGCCTTGGCGATGATCTCCTCCACCCTTTTCGCCTCAGGGTTGGCCGTGCGCTCCAGGAGCTGTTCGATGGCGTTGTCGTCGATGAAATCCTTCATGCCAGGCCTTGCTTTCCGCCCGCCTTGCGAGCGTTCAATTGCCTTTCAAAGGCCGTCAGGGCGGCCGGAAACGGCTCCAGCGCGCGTTTGATCACGCCCTGCAGCATGCTGATGGCCACGCCGAAGTTGGTGATGGGTACGCCTGCCTCCCTGGCCTTCTGTATCCGGGAGAGCATCTCGCGGCGGTTCAGCATGCATGCCCCGCAGTGGATGACAAGCTTGTACTCGCTCAAGTTTTCCGGATAGTCCCGCCCGGCGAAGACATCGGCCTTGATCTCGGCCCCCACGTACTGCCTGAGCCAGCGCGGTATCTTGACCCGTCCGATGTCGTCCTCCAGGGCATGGTGGCTGCACGCCTCCGCGATCAGGACCCGGTCGCCGGGCTTGAGATCGTCAATGGCCGCGGCCCCCTGCGCGGCGGCGGCCAGGTCGCCCTTCTGGCGCGCGAACAGGATCGAGAAGGTCGTGGTCTTGATGGAGGCGGGCACATCGGCCGTCACCTTCAAGATGGCCTGCGAGTCGCAGATCACGATCTCCGGCGGCTCCTTGAGGTTGGCCAGCATGGGAGAAAGCTCGCGCTCCTTGACCACCACGGCCGCGGCGTCGTTGTCCAGAAGATCGCGGATGGTCTGCACCTGGGGCAGGATGAGCCGGCCCTTGGGGGCCTGCAGGTCGATGGGCACCACCAGCACCGCCAGCCCGCCGGGCCTGACCAGGTCGCCCGCCAAGGTCGGGTTCTGGATGATGTCGTCCGGCGCCGCCTCGATGAGCTGAGCTTTTAGCGCGTTCACATAGCCGTCGCGGCCGGAAAGGTCCGTGCCGGCGACCTCGATCACGCGGCCGCATTTCTTTTTCAGCCGCTCAATAAAGGTAGAGCTCGGTTTTGCCAGGTCGATCTTGTTCATCACCGCCACCACCGGGATCCGCTTCTCCGCGGCCTTGGCCAGCACGTCGTCCTCAAACGCGGTCCAGACTTCGGGCTCGGTCACCAGGAGGATGACGTCAGCGCGTTCATAGATCTTGGCGGTCTTCTTCAGACGCTGCTCGGCCAGGGTCGAGGTGTCGTTCAGACCGGCCGTGTCCAGAAAGAGCACCGGCCCGATCGGCAGAAGCTCGGCCGCCTTCTCGACCACGTCCGTGGTGGTCCCGGCCACGGGCGAGGTGATGGCCAGGTCCTGTCCCAAGAGCAGGTTCATGAGGCTCGACTTGCCCACATTGGTGCGGCCGAACAGTCCGATGTGCAGGCGGTTGCCCTTTGGCGTCGTATCCATGGCTAGCGCAACCCCACGTGAACCCGGTCCCGCCGGTCTAGATGCCGATTTTGCATAGCTCTCAACGGACCAGAGAATATCTCATGCATAAAAGATTGACGTACCCCCTCTCCCTGTCCCACAATTCCGCAGGACAGCGGAATTGGACGTATCTTGCATACGCCCACAGAGCGAGGTACAGGGATGTGCCGAGTCACTCCCGCAAATCGGGGAGAGGGGACCTGAAGCCCTTGCCCTTGGGGGTGATCGATGCTTTTTAATGGGAATGCACGATGTATAAAAAACGTTTTAGGGGCCAATCTGTATGGCTCAGAGATGTTATCTTCCCTCACGGTCAGCCACGTAATTTCTTGCCTTTGCGGCACAAAACCCGGGGATTCAGGTCCCCTCCCCCCGCCGCGGGGGAGGGACAGGGAGAGGGGGCTGGTTGTTATGGTGAGATCCAATCGCGCTGCTCCTATTTTTTGTACCCTAGGGCCGTCAAGGCATAGGGTGAAAGGTGGCGCTCAACCATCTCCTTGCCAACCTTTTCCTCCAGAAAACCCCGGAAATCGGTTTGTCCTGAATCATGAAATTCCTGCACCACGGCCGTGGCCTTCTCATACCCTATCGTAGGCATCAAGGCCG
>JAKQBR010000263.1 GCA_029574005.1 Deltaproteobacteria bacterium
TGGTGTAGATCTGCTCATGCACGTAGATACTGGGTTTTTCATCCTTGACGAGCACGGTTTCCTTACGCCATTGTTTCAGAAAATCTCTTGCCCGCGTATAACGGTTGTCGGTCTTGGTGTCCTTGGGGAACTGCTTGCCGAGCACCAGGCGGATGGCGTTGTAGGGCGCTTTCTTATAGTATGTTTCTACCTGGGACGGCGCTATGACATCATAGGGAGGGCATAAGGCCGAGGCGATATTCACGATGTCTTTATTGTATCGGATTCCCTGAAACGCCTTTACCTTCGGCATAATCCTACTCCTTCCGCCTGGAGAGAAACACGCAACGCGTGTTTATACTACTGGTGAGCGCAAAAATTCAACTGCTTTTCGCAATCGGGGTTCATGTTGACAGCCCAGGGTGTCGATGTTAATGCGACGTTATGATCACTGATTATCAACCGCGCATCGATGGGATCGGGCAGAAGCTCGATGCCATACGGGGTTATCTTTGAAATCCCCGTCCAGCAGAAGCGCCTAGAGGAACTCGACCACAGCCTCTCCAACCCCGAAGTCTGGAAGGACCATGCGCGGCTCAAGGAGCTGCAGTCCGAGCGCGCGCGTATCGCCTCCCTGCTCAAGGGCTGGTATGACGTCACCCGCCTGTGGGACGACCTGCATGTCATGCTGGAACTCTCCAAGGAGGACGACCAGGCCCTGGCCGACGATATCCTGGCCGCCATCCGGGAACTGGAGGAGCGTGCGCATGTCATCGAGCGCGCCCATATCCTTTCGAGCCCTGACGACGGCAAGAGCGCGTTCCTTGAGATCCACGCCGGCGCGGGCGGCCTGGAGGCCCAGGACTGGGCCGAGATGCTGCTGCGCATGTATCTGCGCTGGGCAGAGGCCAATGGGTTTAAGGCCCGCATCATCGACATCCTGTCCGATGACGAGGCCGGCATCAAGAGCGTGACCATCGAGGTCGAAGGCGAATGGGCCTTCGGCTACCTCAAGGGCGAGACGGGCGTACACCGGCTGGTGCGCATCTCGCCGTACGATGCCAATGCCCGCCGGCATACCTCGTTCGCCTCGGTCATGGTTACCCCCGAGGTCGATACCTCGATCGATGTCCGGATCGACGAAAAAGACCTGCGCATCGACACCTACCGATCGTCCGGCCATGGCGGCCAGCATGTCAACAAGACCGATTCGGCCGTGCGCATCACCCACCTGCCGACCGGGATCGTGGTTTCCTGCCAGAACGAGCGTTCGCAGCACAAGAACAAGGCCGTGGCCATGAAGGTCCTGGCCTCCAAGCTCTACGAGCTCGAAGAGCTCAAGCACAAGGAGCGCATGGATGAGTTCCACAAGGGCAAGAAGGAGATCGCCTGGGGCAGCCAGATCCGCTCCTATATCCTGCAGCCCTATCAGCTGGTCAAGGACCACCGCACGGACCTCGATCTCGGCAATGTCCAGGCCGTGCTCGACGGCGACATCAATCCTTTGATCGATGCCTACCTGGCCTGGCAGGCATCGACCGGCTGACCCTTAACGCATGGTAAAATCGAGCCCCAGCTTCTTCAGGGTCTTGGCGGTCGGTACGCCGTTTTCGTCCCAACCCCTGAGCTGATAGTAGCGGGGCAGCATCTTGTCGATCGGCACCTTGGTTTCAGGTCGGCCCGGTATCTGGTCCTCATCCGTGAAGCGCTTCGGCAGGGTGTCGTCCTTTTTGCTTAAGCCCTCGCGCGGTTGAACATGCGTTCAAGGGCATAGCCGCGCGCGCCCATCTCCATGAACTTGCCGAAATCATACTTCATGCCCGTGGCCAGCGTGATGGCCTTGGTGTGCGGCAGGAGCGGGACATGGATCTTCTGCAGCCAGGAGGGCAGCATCAGCATGCCCTCGATGGTCGGCCAGGCCGCGGTCAGTACCGCGGTCATGATCCTCGACATGAGCCTGCTGTTCGGCACCTTGTAGGCGATGGGCGGCACGAAGGTCCAGGAGGTGAAGAGGCACTGGCCCACCGAGCTGATGGCCGACATCATATTCTGGTCGAGGATGGCCCAGCCGGCCTTGGAGCGCCAGTGGTAGGGATCGAGCAGCACCGGACCGGTGCATTCGAAATAGATGAGGTAGCCGCCGTCCAAGTGGCAGGCACCGCGGCTGGCCGTGGCATAGCCCAGGCCGTGGCCCACGGCGGCGCGCGGTTCGTAGGCGGCGAGTTCCAGGCCCTTGACATGCGGGGCGAAGTCCGCACCGCCGTACTTCTCCGACATGGCCTTCACGCCGTCGGCCAGGTCCGCGCCCACGCCGCGGCGATGGGCGATGTCGTCCAGGATCTGCGCGATGTTGTCCTTTTTCCCGAACTCGATGCCGTTGTTCCACAGGCCCTTCTCATTGAGCTCGGCCGCAAACCCCATGACCGTACCCACGCTGATGGCGTCGATGCCCAGGAGGTCGAGGTCATAGTTCCAGCGCAGAATCGCCTCCATGTCATTGATGAGCATATTGGAACCCAGGAGGCAGAGGATCTCGTATTCAGGGCCTTTGACCTCTTTGCCGTCTATATTGACCACGCGACCGCAACGGATGGGGCAGGTCACGCAGCCGAAGTTCTTTACCAAAAACTCATCCGCCAGCCTATATCCGCCCAGTTTCCGGGCCTCTTCATAGCTGCCGCGCGAGAAATTCTTGGTCGGCAGGGCGTTGCCCTTGGAGAGTGCCTCGAGGAAGACGGCCGTGCCGTAACGCGGCGCCATATCGCCCGTGGCCGGATGCTTCTGGAGCATGGTGACCCATTTCTTGTAATGCTCTTTGAGCTTCTCCGGCTCGGCGACCTCGAGCTTTTTGGTGCCGCGCGCCACCAGGCCTTTGAGGTTCTTTGAGCCCATGACCGCGCCCATGCCGCAGCGGCCGTGGCTGCGCTCCTGGGAGACCGCGCTGGCATATTTGACCAGGTGCTCGCCGGCAGGTCCGATGACCACCGTGCCGCCCTTGCCCAGCATGACCTGGGCCTCGTGGGTGTTCTTGCCCCACAGGGCCTGGGCGTCCTTGATCTCGACCTTGTCGTTGTCGATCTCGATATAGACGGGCTTTTCCGCCTTGCCGCGGATAACGATCGCATCGAAGCCCGCCTTCTTCAGGTGCAGCCCGAAATTGCCGCCGCTGTTGGAATGGCCGATGGCGCCTGTGAGCGGGCTCTTGGCCGAGATATCATAGCGGCTGGACGACGGCGCTCCGGTACCGGTCAAAGGGCCGGTCATGATAATCAGGACATTCTCGGGCGAGAGAGGATCGATGCCCGGTTTGAGTTCGTCCCAGAGGATCTTGGTCGAAAGATACCGTCCGCCGACGAAGAGCTCGCGGTCGCGGTCCGAGAGAGGGTATTCGCCGATGCTCCCGCTCGTCAGATCGATGTCCAGGACTTTCCCTGCGTATGCCTTGTATTTGCTTGCCATGGTTTCGACCTCCTTGCACATTGCAATAATGAGCACTCAAATATTCTTTCATAAGCAAAAGCGCAGGAGGAAAACAAGCAAAAAATGCCGGGAAAACAATGTCATACTATGCGTCATATTGCATAATAAGGGAGGATGCGGGGCTGCCTTCCTGGATGAGCGGATCGTCTGAGACGAATACCCTGCGCCGATGATGGGCTGAAACCAGGATACAATGCATATTGACAAGTCCCATGGTAAAGGTAGAATGAAATCTTCATGATGTGAGCCTTCCCGCGTACGCATCGGCGGGATGTTTTCCGTGGGCTGTTGAGCTGGAACATGCTGCGATAGAGATAAAACTGAAAAAGGAGGATCGTTATGGCAAGCCTGATTTTGGATGAAAGGGATCAAGTCTTTGTGCTCCACGAGATGCTCGACGTGGAAAAGCTCTGCGCTTCACAGCGTTATGCGGACTTCTCGCGCGACACCTTTGACATGATCCTCACCGAGGCCCAGAAGCTGGCCACTGATGCGGTCTTGCCCACCCTGGCCGAAAGCGACAAGCAGGGCTGCCGCCTGGTGGACGGGCAGGTGCATGTGCCCGAATGCTTCCACAAGCCCTACAAGGTATACTGCGAAGGGGGCTGGAACTGCATGACCTTCCCGCCCGAGATCGGCGGCCAGGGCCTGCCGGCCGTCATACGCACGGCCGCCCACGACTGGTTCGCGCACAACTTCTCGTTCATATCCTACCCCGGCCTGGGTGAAGGCGCCGCCCACCTGATCGTGACCTACGGCAGCGAAGCGCAGAAGGCGAAATACCTGCCCAAGATGGTAAGCGGCGAGTGGGGCGGCACCATGTGCCTGACCGAACCCGGCGCGGGCAGCGACGTGGGCAATCTGAGCACCAAGGCCATCCGCCAGCCCGACGGTACCTTCCGGCTCCAGGGCACCAAGATCTTCATCACCTCGGGCGATTCCGACCTGGTAACGAACGTCATCCACCCGGTCCTGGCCCGTATCGAAGGCGACCCGGCCGGCACCAAGGGCATTTCCATCTTCCTGGTGCCCAAATACCTCGTCAATGCCGACGGCTCCCTGGGCCGGCGCAACGATTTCGAGATCGCCAAGATCGAAGAAAAGATGGGCATCCACGGAAGTGCGACCTGCCTGATCAACTTCGGCGACAACGGCGACTGCTACGCCGAGCTCCTGGGCAACGAGCGCGAAGGCATGAAGGTCATGTTCCAGCTCATGAACGAGGCCCGGTTGAGCGTGGGCATGCAGGGCCTGGCCAGCGCAACAATCGCCTATCTGCACGCCCTGAAATACACCAAGGAGCGGTTGCAGGGTTCGTCCCTGCTGGAGTTCAAGAACCCCGAGGCCCCGCGCGTGGCCATCATCAACCACCCGGACGTGCGCCGCATGCTCCTGTGGATGAAGTCCCACGTGGACGGCATGCGCGCCATGACCTACTTCACGGCCTACTGTCTGGACAAGCACGAGGTTATGGAAGACGAGGCCGAGAAGGACAAGTGGCTGGGCCTGGCAGAGATGCTCACCCCCATCCTCAAGGCCTACTGCTCGGACATGGGCTTCCGCGTCACCGAGACCGCCATGCAGTGCTACGGCGGCTACGGCTTCTGCGCCGAATACCCGGTGGAGCAGTTCCTGCGCGACGAAAAGATCGCCTCGATCTACGAAGGCGCCAACGGCATCCAGGCGCTCGACCTGGTGGGCCGCAAGATGGGCATGAAAAAGGGCGCCTACTTCATGGGCCTGTTGGCTGAGATGAACGCCACCTGCGCCACGTACAAGGGGTCGCTGCCCGACCTGGCCGCCGATGTCCAGGCCGCGGTGGATGCCCTGGCCGAGATGGGCATGTACTTCGCGGGTTGCGCCAAGGCCGGCAAGTTCCTGGTTCCCATCACCAACGCCTATCCCTTCCTCATGCTCATGAGCAAGGTCATCATGGCCTGGTTCCTGCTCTGGGAGGCCGGCGTCGCCAAGGCCAAGCTGGATACCCTGGCCAAGGCCAAAGGTGCCGACCCGGCCGATGCAGCCGGCTGGACCGCATTCGTCAAGAACGATAAGGACGCCGCCTTCTACACCGGCAAACTCTCCAGCGCCAAATACTTCATCAAGAACGTGCTGCCCGAGGTGGATGCCGCGATCAAGGCTATTAAGAACGAGGATATGTCTCTCTTAGAGATACCGGAGGAGGCATTCGCATCATAAAAAAATCGCGCCAGAACTTTGCATACCCACGTCACTTCCTCGTCGTGGAGCTGCGGAGTACCGAAAAAGTACACCTCGCTCCACGACGTCGTCGCTCCTCGGTCTGCTTTGTTCTGGCGCGATTTTATGCTGACTTTGTGCATACCCATTGATATTGGAATTACGTGGTGGTTCTGTCTCGAAACAAAGGAGCGATAGATATCGTCACAGTAAAACTTAGCAGATTCGTTGAGATATCAAGGGAAAATATAGAAATATAGTAGGATGGGTGCAGCGAAGCGAAACCCATCAATGAAGCAAAAGAGAGGAGATGGGTTCCACTTCGTTTCACCCATCCTACGCGCTGGATCGAGGATTGATACATGAATATGACATTCAGGGCTATTGTTGCAGGAATTATATTCTTTGTAATGGGTTACAAAACCGTAGGCGCACAAGAGACCATGCAATTTAAGAGCGAGGTCACAAAATTGGATTTTATTCGGCATATGCTGAAAAAGGAAACGTATCTGAGGCGTTCGGAATATAACACCGCTCGTTGCATACCAATGATGAAGGACCTTTTGGCAGGTGAACACTTTAAGGCAATTGAGCCATATTTACGAGCTGATTCCCTAGAAGATCCTCGGATCGCTCGATGGAATCAATGTCGACAAATAGACTACCATGATGTGGGGGTGGAAGCAGAAAAATTTTTTGGCTGGTTGCCAGAGTTGGGTGCCCCTCCTTATCGATTCTACAGGATTGAACTTGACGGTGACTATGAAAATGGACCCGAAGATATGGTCTATTTTGAACAACCTTCAGATCCCAATACATCTGGCAATACAGGCTATGCTTGGGTTGACTTAAAGAGATGCGAGATTAAATATGGTTTCCCAATAGGACCTCTGTTCCAAATCTCGAAAAAAAAGAAAGTTATCTCTCTTAATACCCTTGTTTATTATAAAGGACTTCTCTGGGCAATAGATTACGAAGAAGGCTTTAGTTTCAATATGCAGAGAAGAATCGATCATGAGAAAATAGAAACTTGTCAATGGTGGTTATTCGATCCTAAGAAAGCAAACATAAGACTGACTGGTGAACATGATAATAATTGATTAAAAAATGATCTGGGTGGCACTGGCGAAGCCGATAGGCTTGCCAGTGGTCTTTTTGATACATACGAGATGGTTAAGGTTATGGCGATAGGGTTCGATTTGATGATCGACACGGGCAAGCTTCGCTTAGCCCGTGGCATCCCGCGATTTTACTGTCCTTGTCAATGCCACCTGCCGTCCGTCTCTATTACCAATATGTTCTTACCCAGACATGAACGACCTTCTTGAAGATTCAGGGCGGCAGAGCCATGGTGATCTTGGGGTTGCGTCAGGAGCGATTTTGCAATAACTAGGCGCTGATGGAGATTCTGTTCGTCAAGCTGGGCGCCATGGGAGATGTGATCAACACCTTGCCCCTGGCCATTGCCTTGAAGGAGCGCCTGGGGGCGCGCATCCACTGGCTGGTGGAGCCCTTGAGCCTGCCCCTGGTGGCCGGGCATCCGGCCGTGGCAGAAACCATCCTGTTCGAGCGCAAGCGCTGGGCCGCTTCCATCCCCGAGGTGATCAAGGCCGTGCGGGCTGTGCGGTTCGATATCGTGCTCGATCTGCAGCGCACCATCAAGTCCGGGTCGTTCGCGTTCGCGGCTAATGGCAAGCGCCGCATCGGGTTCGACAAGGCGCGCTGCAAGGAGCTCACCTGGCTCTTTCCCTTCGAGCGCATCTCTCCGCAGGACCCCAAGCGGCACATGCTGCTGCAGTACCTGGAGTTTGCCGGGCACCTTGGTGTAAACGATCCGGAGATCCGCTGGGATATCCCGGTCAGCGGCGTGCACCGTTTCCAGCTGCCCGAGCAGTACCTGGTGCTCAACATCGGCGCCACCAAGCCGGCCAACAAATGGACCACGCAGGGCTTTGCCGACCTGGCGCGCCAGGCTGAAAAAAGGTTTGGCGTGCGATCGGTGCTGACTGGTGGGCCGGAGGACCGGGCCATGGCCGAAGAGATCGTGCGCCTGGGCGGCTCCGGTGTGATCAACCTGGCAGGGGCCACCACGGTGACCGAGCTCAAGGAGGTCCTGGCTCGCGCCAAGGCCGTGGTGAGCTGCGACACCGGGCCCATGCATCTGGCCGTGGCCTTAGGCAGGGAAGTGATCGCGCTCTTCGGCCCGGCCGATCCGCGCCGCACCGGACCATTCAAGGGCGTGGTGATACAAAAGGAAACGCCCTGCGCGCCCTGCAACCGCCGCTCGTGCGACAATCCGGTGTGCATGCTTGCCATCACGCCGGCCGATGTCATGGAAAGGATTGAGGCGCTATGGTCAGCATAATCATCGTCACCATGGGCGGCGACGAGATGCTTGCGCGCTGTCTTGAATCCCTGACTACGCATGTCGCAACAGCGCACGAGGTTATCCTCGTGAACAACGGCGCCCAGGCGCTTGCCATCCAAGCCGATATCGTCATTGAGAACGGACGCAACCTGGGCTTTGCCCGCGCGGTCAACCGGGGGATTCAGGCGGCTCACGGTGAGTGGATACTGCTCCTCAATCCGGATACGCTTTTTTACGCGGATATCATCTCGCCCATGGCGGCCTTCATGGTGGAGCACCCGAAAGCGGGCATCTCAGGGGCACAGCTCGTCTTCCCGGACGGCCGGGACCAGAACTCGATCGACATCATCCCCACCTTGGCCAACCAGTTCGTCAACAAGGCCCTGCTCAAGATCCTCTTCCCCACGGCCTACCCGAGCAAGCGCACCGGCTTCAAGGCCCCGGTCCAGGTGCCGTCGGTGATCGGTGCCTGCATGCTCCTCAGGCGGTCCATGCTTGAGACAATCGGCCCCCTGGACGAGGGTTTCTTCTTCTACCTGGAAGAAACCGATCTGTGCAAACGGGCCATAGACCACGGGTACGAGGTCTGGCACCTGCCCATGCTCAAGCTCATCCATTACCAGGGTGCTACGGCCAGGAGCTTCGATGTCAGGCGCAAGGTCGAGTTCAACCGCTCGCTGTGGCGCTTCTTCCGCAAGCACCGGGGTCCGGGCGCGGCCTGTCTGTTCGCGCTGCTGGGATGCCTGAAGGCGGCCATAGAAGTCCTGACCAATCTGCCTTTGGCGGTGCTGCCGTCCTTCCGATCCCGCCTCCTGCGCTCGGCCGGGGTCCTCTTCTGGTACGCCCTGGGTATGCCGGAGGGCTTCGGGCTCGAAAGACAGGCCCCCGACCCGAAAATCGTGCGCCGGGGCGGTTATCGCTGGCTGCTGGCCGCCGGGCAGGACGTGCCCGATGTCGACCCTTCCCGGCTCATGCAGGGCTTCAGCGAGGTCCTGAACGCATCGAAAACCACCATGGTCAAGGCCGGCATGTACCGGGGCGAGCGCATCTATCTCAAGCGCTATAACTTCAAGGGGATCAAAGACACCTGCAAGAATATATTCCGTACCGGCCGGGCCTTCAAGTCCGCCCGCGCGGCGGATATGCTGTCGGCCTTAGGGGTTGATACGCCGCAGGTGCTCTTTGCCTGCGAGAAGCGTCTGGCGGGCGTCCTGCTCGAATCCTATATCGCCACACGGGGGATCGAGGCCGTCAATCTGGTCGAGGCCGTCGAGAGGCATGGCCCGCGGGATGCGGCCGCGGTGGCGCGCTTCATCCGGCGCCTGCACGAGATGGGGGTCTTGCCCGTGGACCTCAAAGGCGAGAACCTCCTTATTGACGCCGACGGCCGCGTGCACCTGATCGACCTCGACCGGCTCAAGCGCAGACGCTACTTGAGCCTGAACCGCATCGCCCGCAACCTGAGCTATCTGAATGCGTCGTTCGCGCGCACGCTTCAGCCGGAAACCCGGCTGGCCTTCCTCGGCGAATATCTCAAGGGCAACAGCGCGCTTGAGGCCAGGCGGCAGGACCTGGCCGAGAGGATCGAGCGCCTCACGCACAAGCGGCTGGCCGAGCGCTACTGAGGCAGCCGCGGTCGTCAGACCGGCGGATCTTCCGGCTTGTCCTTGCTGCGGTCGAAATCCTGCTTGGCCTGCTTGGCGCATTCCGGGCAATAGGTGCTGGTGGGTTTGA
>JAKQBR010000400.1 GCA_029574005.1 Deltaproteobacteria bacterium
TTCACCGCCGGGGCCTACATCACCACCGACAAGGCCGACAACCAGATCACGGGCTTCAATCCCGGCGCCATGAAATACTCCTCGAACCTGGACTTCGATGCGCTCGACCCGACCGACACCCTCCTGATCGTCTCGCCCGGCAACCTTTCCGACATGATCAACTACCCGCTGGCCTGCAAGGCCAAGGGCATCGACTACATCTTCGACCCCGGACAGTCGCTGCCCATGCTGAAGCCTGCCGACCTGGTGCAGGCCATAAAAGGATCCTGGGTCCTGATCTGCAACGACTACGAGCTGGATCTGATCATGAGCAAGACGGGCTTAACAATATCCGACCTCCTGGGCCTGACCAGGACCATCATCGTCACCCTGGGAGAAGCCGGCTCCCGGATCATCACCAGGGAATGCGAAACGCCGATTGCCGCCTGCACGCCGCGGCAGGTGCTCGATCCCACGGGCGCGGGGGACTCCTACCGCGGCGGGCTCTTGAGCGGCCTGATCCGCGGCATGGATATCTTGGAGAGCGCCAGACTGGGCAGCGCCTGCGCCTCGTTCGCCGTGGAATGCTACGGCACCCAGACCTATGCCTTCACACCGGAAGATTTTCGCTCGCGCTTGAACAATCTCAGATAGCCGGCCGCCTCGATATCTGTTTTATTGACGCCCCCGCCATTCTGTGGCAAATGGCACCCTACAAAAGCACGGTCGAGTCATGACGAGACCGGGAAAAGGGGGTGTGGTATGGGCTCCATTCTCATTATCGGCGCCGGGGCGGCGGGTTCGGTGGTGGCGAAGAAATGCGCCATGAACCGCGAGGTCTTCCAGAAGATCCACCTGGCCTCGCGCACGCTCGAAAAATGCCGCAAGGTCAAAGAGGAATGCGTGAGCGATATCACCATATCGCAGGTGGATGCGGACGATACGGCCCAGGTCTTCCGCCTGATCGAAAAAGAGAAGCCGGACGTGGTGGTCAACATGGCCCTGCCCTACCAGGACCTCCCCATCATGGATGCCTGCCTGGCCACCGGGGTGAGCTACCTGGATACCGCCAACTACGAGCCCAAGGACGAGGCCAGGTTCAGTTATACCTGGCAGTGGGCCTACCAGGATCGGTTCCGCGACAAGGGCATCATGGCGGTCCTGGGCTGCGGATTCGATCCCGGCGTGATCAGCATCTATTGCGCCTATGCCCAGAAGAACCTCCTGGACGAGATCCATACCATCGACATCATCGACTGCAATGACGGCAGCCACGGCAAGGCCTTTGCCACCAATTTCAACCCCGAGATCAATATCCGCGAGGTCACCCAGCGCGGCAAGTACTGGAAGGAGGGACAGTGGATCGAGGTCGATCCCCTGAGCATAGCCTGCATGATCGACTATCCTTTGGTGGGGCCGCGCAAGTCCTATCTCATCTATCACGAAGAGGAGGAGTCGCTGGTCAAGAACATCAAGGGTCTCAAGCAGATCCGGTTCTGGATGACCTTCTCCGACAACTACATCAAGCACCTCGAAGTCCTGCAGAACGTCGGCATGACCAGGATCGATCCAGTCATGTATAACGGCGTCGAGATCATCCCGCTGCAGTTCCTCAAGCACCTGCTGCCCGAGCCCTCGTCCCTGGCCGAGAACTACACCGGCAAGACCTCCATCGGCTGCATCCTCAAGGGTGTCAAGGCCGGCAGGCAGGCGTCCTATATCATCTTCAACGTCTGCGACCATGCCGAGTGCAGCCGCGAGCTGAAGGCCCAGGCCGTTTCATACACCACCGGCGTCCCGGCCATGACCGGGGCCATGATGATGCTGAAAGGCCTGTGGGTCGGCAAAGGCGTGTTCAATGTCGAAGAGCTGCCGCCCGAGCCCTTCCTGGACGAGGTGGCGCGCCAGGGCCTGCCCTGGCAGGCCATTGAGCTTGGACCGGAGGCCTACCAGGAACTCGCCGAGCTATGAGCACGGCCGCGCCGCCGCTGTCCCAAGCCGCCCTGGACCAGATCACCACGCCGGCCTATGTGGTCGACATGGCCGTGCTGAAGAGGAACCTGGCCACGGCGGCCCATATCCGCGAGGCCTGCCCCTGCCGCATCATCCTGGCCCTGAAATCCTTCGCCCTGCCCGCGGTCTTCCCGCTCATGCGGCGTGCCCTCGACGGCACCACGGCCAGCGGCCTCTACGAGGCGCGGCTGGGCCGGGAATCCTTCGGCCGGGAAGTGCATGTGTATTCTCCGGCCTATACCCCGGAGACCTTGCGCAAGCTGCTCTTCATCGCCGACCATATCTATTTCAATTCCGTAGACCAGATCGAGCGTTTTCTGCCCGCCATCCAAACGCACGGCGAGGACATCCAGGTCGGCATACGCATCAACCCAGGCTATTCCAAGGCCACCGTGGGCGGCGACCTCTACGACCCCTGTTCGCCGCACTCGCGCTTCGGCGTTTCCAGGAAAGACCTCGACAAGCTCCCCTGGGAGGCGATCGATATCCTGCACGCGCATGCCTTGTGCGAATCGCTGCACGACGGATCCGTCGGCCTCATCAGGCACATGGGCAGAGAGTTCGCGCCCTATATCCGGCGGGTGAAGGCGGTCAACTTCGGGGGCGGGCATTTCATCAACAAAACGGGCTACGATGTCGAGGCCCTGGTCAATGCCATCCGCGAGTTCCGCGCCCAGTTCCCGGTCAAAGTCATCCTGGAGCCCGGCAGCGGGCTGGTGGTGGATGCCGGCTACCTGGTGGCCACGGTGCTGGAGGTCGTGCATAACGAGAAAGACATCGCCGTCCTGGACGCCTCGGCCGCCTGCCACATGCCCGATGTCCTGGAGGTGCCCTACACCCCGCCCCTGTTCGGCGCGGACAAGCCGGGCGTGCACCCTCATACCTATGTCCTGGCCGGCAACACCTGCATGACCGGCGACATCATCGGCGAATACTCTTTTCAAGCACCCTTGAAGACCGGCGACAAGCTCGTGTTCGGCGATATGCTCCAGTACAGTTTCGTGAAGAACAACACCTTTAACGGCGTACCCTTGCCGGACCTGGGCCTGCTGCATGAGGACGGGAGCTACGAGATCGTGCGCCGCTTCGGGTACGACGACTTCAAACGCCGCTTGCGCTGAAGCCCCGGGCATCCCTCGCCACCGGAAGACCTTTCGCCACCCTATGGCGCCGCACATAAAATCATCTTGACGCAACACCCCTTTTAGTGCCATTCATGGTTCGCCATAACCATCTTGGTATACTGCGGGCGACGGCGGGCGACCCGTGTCGCCTACGAAGGGGCGGCAATGGATCCCCCTGAGGTGTCGCGCCCGCCTGATATCAGGTGAGGAGAAACTGATAGCATTCGGAGGCGTGCTGTTATGGACTTTGATGTCCCTGAATCGGTGGTAAAAGAAACCACACAATGCCCTCGCGGCTTGGCATGTCTGAAGAAGGAAGGCTGCGGGGAGAAGCCATTGTGTGAAGTGGAGTATGCGGACGGCAAGAACATCCTGTTTTTGACGAGCAGAGATTCAGCCACATGTCCTTATCGTCTCGCCTATGCCGACAGGCAGATGTGCATGTGTCCGGTGTATTTCGCCATCCACCAGATGCGCAGGCTAAACTCGGCCGGGCCGAAAGAATAACCGCACTCGGCCTGTCAAACCGGATTTATGGCGCTGTCCCGGTGGTGGTGGCCTGACCGGCAAGGCCCTCGGGCTCCTCTGCGGCACTTCCCGACTCTGAGGGAGGCCCGAGCGTTGCATCGGGCACGGACGGCCCAGGCTCGGATGCCGTTTGGTCGTCTGTGCGGGAGACCCCCGTCGTATCGGCGCTCGCCCCCAGGACGTCCGCGCCGGGGTCCTCGATTGTTTCTTCCGGTGCGTTCATGACCTGTTCAAACTCCTCGATCACGATGCCCCGGCGCACCATGATGCGGTAGATATAGGCCGAGCGGTTGCGGACATACTTTGAATTCCCATGTACCTTATAGCGGATGGGGTTGGGCAGAACCGCGGCCAGCCTGGCCGCTTCGTGCGGCTCCAGTGACGCCGCCGATTTGTGGTAGTAGTGCCGGGCCGCGGCCTCGATGCCGAAGATCCCATCGCCCCATTCCGCCACATTGAGATACAGCTCCACGATGCGTTTCTTCGAGAGCGTCCGCTCCAGGCGCCAGGTCAGGATGGCCTCCTTGAGCTTGCGGATGGGGTTCTTGGAAGGCGTCAGGTACAGGTTCTTGGCCAGCTGCTGGCTGATGGTGGAACCGCCAGCCTTGAATTTTTTCTGGGCGATATCCTTCTCCAGGGCCTTCTGCATGGCCACGAAATCGAAGCCTTCATGGCGCCAGAACTTGTCATCCTCGGCGATGATGACCGCCTTCACCAGGTAGGGCGATATCCGTTTCAAGCGCACCCAGCGCTGGGTGATATGCCCGTGCTTGCCCTGGCGCGCCCACTGGGCTTCTCGATAGGCCATGAAGGAGGTCTTCGTGGGGTTATGCTTCTTGAGCGCCGTGATATCGGGGTACACAAAATAACGGGCGATGTCCGCTGCCGCGAGCGCCACGACGATCAGAACCGTATACGCAATCGCCTTCTTCAATCGGTCTTCCCTTTGACGATCAGACGGTTCAAGGCCTGCAGGTCCTTCAGATCGGCAGAGGCGCCCTGGATAACGGCCTTGAGCTTTGCATCTTCCTTATCGCCGCACCCGGCCTGAACGATCAACTCCCTGAGCCGCTTGATCTCGTTTCGAATCAGGCTCGTCATCAGGGTGGTCTGCAGCAGGGTGAACCTGATGCCTGCCGCGCGGATGGCTTTCTTCTCTGCCGGCTCTGTTCGGAGCTTGGGCGCCTTCGCGGCGCTTTTCTTGCCGTGGCGCGGCCGCCGTTGAGCCTTGGATGCGGCCGGAGCAGCGGCCGCTGAACCCATGAGCTTGAGGATGTACTCCGGGGTGACGGACAGCGCGCGGGCCAGACCATCGATGATCTCCGGACTGGCCGCCGCAGGCGGGTTGGTCTCATAGACCGCCAGCGTCCCCGGCGCGCACCCCGCGCGCGCGGCCAATTCCTTGAGACTCAGCTTGCGGCTTTGGCGCAAGGTTTTGAGAGTCCGTTCCATGGTCCTATGCTAGCCTGAAACGGACTCAAAACTCTAGCACAATCTTGCGCTCAGGACTCTGAGGCCACGAACCCTTTCTGCACATAGTCGATCAGGGCCTCCAGCCGTCCGCCGTTTCCCAATGTCTTGGGCATGGAGAAGATCAGCGTCTGGTCTTCCTTGGTATGCGTCAGGCCCACGAAAATGGGAATGGTCTCGTTTCCCGGGGGTATGCCCCAGATATAGTTGCCCTGAAAACCGGCCCCCGCGAAATACTGGACCGGGACGCGGCCCATATTGGAAAGGACCCCGGAATTGCGATAGCGCCCGGTTCTGTTCCTGGTCTTGATCTCCTCACGAATACTGCGCCGGATCAGCCAGAGGGGTACAAAGCGGGTCATCTCGTCCCCCCACCACAGCATGCCGTCCTTGCGCTCAGCCAGCTGCTGGGCGATGTTCTGGCTGATGTCCTTATAGGTGGTCTCGGGTGCCATCTCCAGATAGATGAGATTGGTGAGGTTCCCGGTGGAGCGCAACCCCTCCTGCCTGGCCCTGAGGTCCACGGGGATGCCGAAACGCACCTTGCCCGGCCCGTGTTTCCAGGCGTATTGGGCCAGCAGCACCGCCAGCTGGCCGAGCTGATCCTTGTATCGTCCGGGAAAGCGTACCCGCCGCCAGACCACGCCGGGCTCGTTTCCCTGCGGCATGCCGGTGGGGGCGATAAATTCGTGCGGAGGCGGGGTCCGGCCTTCTTTCTGAAAACTCTTGCACATCCCCAGCTCCGTGATCTTTGAATGGGATCCCAGGGGATCGAGGCCGTTCAGGGCCCGGATGATGTCTTCCAGCCAGGTCAGGTTGCCGCGGCCGTCCATCACGGCATGATGGGACCGAAAGACGATGCGCAGCGGATCGCCGTGGACGAGGACCACCTCACAGGTCGGGCCCTCCCAGGGCGACAGCGATTCCGTCAGGAAAGCCGGGGCGTTCTCAGGGCCGAGGCCGTCCCAGGCCGAACCGTCCACTTCCCTTACCCGGGGGGTGACGCCGGAGTCGACCCAACGGCTGAACATCAATGAACCCTTCAAAACCAGGCGGCTCCCCGGGTTGGCGGCCGATGCGACCTCAACGGCCTTGCGCCACTTCTTCAGGTCGAGGACGCCGGTGCCCTCTAAAATGAATTGGTTGGCAAAACCGGGACAACACTCATCATACACCAAATACACCCGCTCCGTACGACACAACGGTCTGGTGAAGCTCATGAATCTTCCTCCCTAATCGTTTTTTTGCAATCCCTGGACAAGACGGTCCAGGATCTCATCCAACCGGCCGCCGTTGGCCAGGACCTTGGGCATGGAAAGGATCAACTCGAGGTTGTCTCCATACCCAGCCATCACCAGGAATAAGGGGTGGTATTCATTGCGCGGCGGGATGGCCCAGAAACCGGTGGACTTGAAACCGCCGCCCTCGTAGAGGGCCAGATCCTCGCGCCCCAGGTTCGAGAGCACCCCTGACAGGCTGTAGATGCCTTGTCTATGGCGCTTTCGAATGATACGGCAAGCCTGTGAACGTATCAGACCCAAGGGGACATAGCCGATGAGTTCATCCCCGGGGAAGAGCATGCCCTCATACCCGTGCTTGAGCTGGAAGGCGATGTCCTCGGCGATCTGTGCCACGGTGGTCTCGGGTTTGACCTCGATATACAGGGCAAAGGAGAGGTTGGCGGTGGACCTGAGCCCCTCGCGCCGCGGGCGCAGGTCAACCGGGATGCCGAAGCGTACGACGCCGCTGCCGTGGCGCCAGGCCTCCTGCGCGAGCAGTCTGGCGCACTGGGGCAGTACCCGCGAGAACTTCCCCGCGACATGCCGGCGCCTCCAGAGCACGCCCACTCCTTCGCTGAGGGCCTTGCCGGAGGGCGGTATATGTTCCAACGGAAAGGGTTTGCGCATCTGCTTCTGAAAACTCTTCACCAGTTCGACATCGGTCAGGCTCGAATGCGAGCCGATGACGGCCTGCCCCTTGAGCGCCCGGAAGATGTCGCTGGCCCAGACCAAGGTTCCACGGGCATCCATGACGCCATGATGGGTTCGGAACACGACCCTGAGCGGCGAGCCATGAACGAGGACGACCTCACAGGTGGGAGGCTCACGGTACGGCAATGAGTCCTGCAGGAACGGCGCGCCCTCCGGCCCCAAACCGTCCCAGTTGCTGCCATCGACTTCCCGCACGGGGGGCGTCTTGCCGGAGTCTACCCAGCGGCTGAATCCGAGGTGACCCTCGAGGACTACGCGGCTGCCCGGGTTTGCCTCGGAGGCAATCTCAACGGCCTTGAGCCAGCGCGCCCGGTCCAGAGCGCCCTCACCATCAAAGACCAGCTGGTTTGCCACCGGGGGACAGATCTCGTTACAGGCCACAAACAGCCGCTCATTGAAAGACATCTTGCGTGTATATCGTTCCATCACCATACACCTCAGTTTGGTGTTTGAGGCTCAGGGGGCCGCGATCCTCCCGCCTGAGGTTACCCTATCGGACATCGATGGGGCTGATATTAAATATCCTGTGCAGGTGCGAGGCCCGAGGCCAAGCGTCCCAATATGCCGTTCAGGTCTTCATACGTGGCCAACGCGCGAGGCATGGCCAGCAGAAGATTCACCGTCTCCCCCACCCCGGTCATGACAATCGATATCGGTATGGATTCAAGGCATACCGGCACGGCCCAGTAGTTCTCCGCCGTGAAGCCGCCGCCGTAAAACGATCCCAGGTCTGCGCGGCCCACATTGGATATCAAACCGGAACAGCGGTAATTGCCCGTGCGATGCGCATGCCGTGTTTCAATGCGCAAAGCGGCCTCCAGAACCTTCAGCGGCAGATAACGGACCACCTTGTCCTCCCAGGTCACTTGTCCGTCACGGCGTTCCCGTAGGCGTTGCGCGAGCTCGCGCGCCAGATCCTCGACCGTATCCGCAGGGTCTACCTCCATGAAGAGGGCATTGGTGAGATTCCCCGTCGAGCGGATGTTCTCCCGGCGCGAACGCAGGTCGACCGGGATGCCGAAACGGACCGGTCCTGACACCGTGGATCTGATCTCCCTGGCGGTCAATACCATAACCTGGGGCAACAGTCGGGCAAAGCGCCCCTGAATGGTCAGCCGCCTCCAGATGATGCCCCGTTCAGCCCCGGGAGGCTTCAGCCGGGGGCCGACAAAACGCTGTGAGATGGGTTTCCCGGCCGGTCCCGGGCCGATATTCAAGAGATCATCTTCAATGATGCCCACATCGGATGCAAGCATATTCTCCCCCCTCAGGGCCCTGAAGACATCTTCGGCCCAGGTGAAGGTCCCGCGCCCATCCATGGTGGCGTGGTGCGAGCGGAAAATGACCCGCGCGGGATCACCCGGAATCAGGAGCACTTCGGCCATGGATCCGCCACGGCAGGGAAAACCCCCATTCAGGAAGGGGGCCCTGTCAGATCCTCGCCCGTCCCATCCGGGCGCCTCAACAACCGCAAGAGGTGTGCTCAGGCCTGAATCGACCCACCGACTGCACCCCAGGTGTCCCTGTAGCGTCAAGCGCACACCTGAGTTGGCCGCCGCAACCGTGTCGACGGCCTTGCGCCAGAGCGGGACGTCGAATACGCCGCGGCCTTCAAAGACAAACTGGTTCGCAATCGGGGGATTGAGGTTTCCGGCCGCCAGCCATAACCGGGAGGCGTTCGACAGGGCCCTAAGCGCCGGCGCCATAGCATTGTTCTCCTGATCCCATCATATCCTCATATCCTATGCAATTTTAATGTCAAATCGGTATGGAACCGGTTCATACCCCATGCCCTTCCCTATTCAGGCATATCAGCGGATAAAGCTTGATACCGCACGCACGGGGACAGACCAAATCCGCTGAACCTGGTGAGCGTCGAGAGTACGAACATCCCCAGGGACATCTCCGGCCCTGCGTTGATGCCCACGTTCGAGAGGGGGTTTACGGAAAATGTTTGCCACCTCTAAGGAACTTTATTTCATATCTCATCGGGGTCGCTTCCCATGCCCGTTCATCAGCGAGACGTATCCTCCTCATCTTCCGCCTCAATAATTACACAAGAAGCATCGCCATGACGCACACCCCGGTATCCAGCCCCTTCCCGCACCAAGCCAGGATTATGTCTATCACCTCCCTGCAGGAAGCCAGCTCACGCATGTATATTTCTCATCAGCCTTTCATCCCCGTTTTTTTCATGGCAAAAACAAAGGCATGATTTGTGCAATTGTGACCACGGCATGACAAACGCTGCGACAAGGACAGATCCTATCGAAGGAGGGGCAAAGAGATGAAGTTGGTGCAGTTCTTATGGTATCTATTTATTGCGTGCATCGAAGTCCATCTCAACCAGCTTCTCCCGGCCGGTTTGCAGCGTAGGCTCGCTGAAAGACGTCTTATCCGCACCATCCGGGCCGCCTACGAGAACGTGCCCTTTTATCGCCAGAAGTATGATGAAGCCGGGATTGACATCGATTCCATCCGTTCGGCGGATGACATCAAGAAACTGCCGTTCCTCACCAAGGATGAGGTCCTCATCAATTTTCCCCAGAGCATCGTGGCCAGGGGCGTAACTATAGATGATTGCCACTACTCCGCGACCACCGGTTCGACCGGGAGGTCCCTGCCTTTCATCTTCACGAAAAAGACCTTTGCCTTCTATATCGCCACCGGTGTTCGCATGTACACCATGATCGGATATCGTCCCTGGCATAAGGTGGCCTATATCAAATACACCAAGCTGAACTACCCCCGTTTGGGCCCGTTCTTCCAGACTACGCATATCAAATCGACCATCCCCGTCGAAGATCAGATCAGAGAACTGCGGCAGGCCAAGCCCGACCTGATCATCGGCTATGCCTCGCTGGTCTATGAGATCGCCAAACGCGCGACGGTGGAAGACTTGAAGCATATCCGCCCCAAATTCATCGGCATCAACTCCGAGCTGTCCACCCAGGACCAGCGCGACTTCATCTCCACGGTCTTCGGCTGCCCGGTCTATGACGAATACTCGACGGAAGAAACCTGGATGATCGCTGCGCAGTGCCGGCATCACCAATACCATATCTTCACCGACAACGTGTGGGTGGAATTCGTAGACAGCGAGGGACGGGAGGTGAAACCGGACGAGATGGGCGAGATCATCCTCACCACCACCCGCAGCCCCGCCATGCCGTTCATCCGCTATCGCATCGGAGACCTCGGCCGGTACAGCAACGCCCCCTGCCGGTGCGGCATGGGATTCCCGCTCCTGAAGGCCTTCGAAGGCAGGGCCGATGATTGCTTCATCCTGCCCAGCGGCAAGTATGTCTCATCGCTGAAGATCCTCAATACCTTCACCATGTATATCAAGAAATACCTGCACCTGCTGGAAGAATTCAAGGTCACCCAGGTGCGCCGCGATTTCATCAACATCCAGATCGTCAAGGGCGCCGAATACGATCCCGCGCACATCGAAGAACTCCTGGCGGATATCCGCAAGATCCTCGATGAGCCGCTGACGATCACGATCGAACTGGTCGAGGCCATCGACTCGCGCGGCAGCATCAAGCGCAAGGCGATCGAATCGCTGGTAGGCAAGGATATGCGGCGCAATCAGGATCAGGGCGCCTATAAACCCGTATGGGAAGCTTAAGCGTGGAGAATCAGCAGACCATTTTGCCGCCTGCCTCAACAACCGAGGAGGCGCCCCCCTTGGACCTTGCACAGGACCCCGGGACGCTTCCCCTGGCCCGGAAATCCCCACTCTGGAAGCGTGTCCTGCCCTTCATTATCGCCGGCTGTATCCTTGGTTACCTCTTCTGGCATATCGATTACCGGCAGTGTCTGGCGGCCCTCGCGCGCGCCGACCTCTTCATCTACACCCCCTGGCTGCTGGCCTTCATCGCGATCACCTTCCTGATGGACACCCAGAATCTGGTTGCCCTGCTCAAGCAGTTCAACTACCACCTGCCCTTCCGGGATGCGCTTTCGATCCGGGGGAGCACCTACCTTATAGCCAACATCGACTACAGCTTGGGCTTGGGGGCACTGATCTATTACCTGAAGCGCGATCTCGGCATCCCGGTCATGCGCTCCACCGGCCTGATGGTGATTTTCAATGCCATCAACCAGCAGAGTCTCGTGATCATGGCCATATTCGGATTGCTGCTGTTTTCGCCGCTCAATACCGTGCTTCAGAACTTCTTATGGCTATGCATTGCCATCATCGTCTTTGATTTCGTTTTTATCCAGGCACTCAAGGTATTGCCGTCGCGGGGCTGGATCGGAAAGTTCAAAGAACTCAATATCATCAAGGTGTTTCCGGAGGCCCCCTGGAAGAGCTATGGACTCCTCAACTTCTGGCGCATCGTGTTCTACTCCATGTTCATCGCCTTTTTTTACTTCGCGCTAAGAGCCTTCCATATGAACATCCCGCTCGTGGCCCTCATCGCCTATGTGCCGATCATCCTCCTGATCATCAGCCTGCCTATCGCGCCCGGAGGTTTCGGCACGGCGCAGGCCGCCATGCTCTACCTGTTCAAGGATTACGGCACCAACGTGAATATCCTGGCCTTCGGGCTCACCTATTCGACATCTATCCTTGTGTTCCGCAGCCTGATCGGCATCATTTATTCGAAGTCAATCACCGGTTTGGTCCCTGATAAAACGGCGAGTCAGTAATGTACGGCATCATTCAATCCCAACGAGAAAAGGAGGGTGTATGCAGCAATCTTACGGAACAATAAATCATGATTTCGAAAAATGGGATTCCGAGGGAGCTCCGGGTTGCGTACCAATCACCTGCAAGGACTTCTTGATCATGAGCAACAAGGGTTTCAATTACTATGTCATCGATCTGAGGCTGGTGGATTGGAACAGGATCTGGAACATCATCAAGGCCTGCGAGGCGGTCGAAAATGAGTGCTGGAAGGCTCAGGAGAACTTTTTCGATTATCTCAAAAAATGCGATGTCCTGAGCTATACGGAAAAGGACGGCCGCGTCGTCGCCTTCGATGCCGTGACCCTGTTGTGCAGCGGCACGACCTGCATCTACAGCAATGATGAGACCATGGTGCTCAAGGACTTCCGCGGCAAGGATATCGCCCGCAAACTGGTCATGGCCACGGCCGAGTGGTTCTTTACCAAGACCGACCACCTGAGCGGCATAAAACACCTCATCTTCCTCTCGATATCCGCCAATCCACGGGTGGTGAACGGATACTTCAAGAACTCCTACACCCGCATCCTTTTCGACTGCTCCTTCAAACCCTCGAAGCAGCTGATCGCCCTGAAGGAAGAGTACTGCCGCAAACACAACATCTCCCTGGTGCATAAGGATTATCCGTTCTGCTTGAAGAACCTCTTCCCAGGCTCGAATAATTTCGACTGCAAGGACCCGCGCTTCCAGTTCTCCCCTGAGGTCAAGGCTAACATGCCTCCCGATTTCGATCACATGGTCAGGGGGGATGCCTATGCCTTCATGGTCAAGGTCTCGATAACGGCCGCGCGGAGCGTCGTCCGTCTCCTCATGGCTTTGGACTTCGGCAAGGATTACCTCTCACGCAAAGGCGTGGGACTGTTCAGCCCCAAGAAGAAGGCCGCTCCGACCTATACCGAATCGTGGCAGACGGCCAAACCCACCGAAAGCACCCCCCCGATCGGCGTGGTCAGGCCGCCGGAAAAGGCCTCTCAGGGTATCTCCGCGACCGTGAGCCAGCAGTAGAAGAGAAACGTCAGAGATCCATGCGTACGGCCTGTGCCCAGTGCGTCAGCACTGGACAGGTCTTGGTGGGCCGGAGGCCGTGCAGCCCTCCTCTCCGTCTCCTCTCGACCACCACGGCGGTGAATATCGGTGGTTGCCCCCTTGGCGCCTCGAAACCCATACAGGCCCAGGATGCCCTGGTTGAGAAGCCGCTTTGGCAGTCAATCCAGCACCACCAGCATACGGCAGAGCCGGCAATCGAAGTCCAACCTGAAACGCCGCTGGCCGTTGACGATTGCAAGCGGCAGGGCTAGCCTCACCGGAGAGGTCTCCCGCACACAGGCATGCAGACAGCGCCGCAGGCAGTGTCTGGTAGTCATCACCACCTCCCCGCTCACCGGTGTATGGAGGTCGAAGCACTCGCTGATGGTTTGCACGCCGTGGCGGCGATAGAACATGCGGGCCGCCTCATTGCTGACATTGTAGCTGGCGTCCAAATGGATGACGGGATAGCGCGCCGTCGGCTGTGGTTCATGGCCGCGCATAGGCCTTTCATAGGACAACCGCCGGTTTTCTTCCAAGGCCGCGATCAGATCGCGACGCATACGGTTGAGCTCAGACGCCCGCAGAAAATACGCCGGGGTCTGAATATCCAACGCGGCAAGGCGGAACATGCTCTCCCCCAGGCGCGAGAGCTGTTTGCGGACGGTCTCGAGAGCCTGTTCCGGCTTCTCGGCCGCCAGCTTCGGCACCGCGTGCCTGACAGCGGCACGAACGCCGTCCTCGTCAATGGCTTCAAGCGCAAACCCATCCGGCGTCTCACAAAGCCTCAGGCACACCCCCACCGTACGCTCGGCGGCGGTACCCTCCAGTTGCTTCAAAAAGCGGTGGTCGTGGTTGCGGTATACGGTCGTGCCCGGTTTGAGGTCGACGGGCGGCGTATGCACCTGCACCCGTCCCTCGACCACCTTCACGACCTGCAGACCCTTGAGCTCCCGCCGGCTGTCGAAATAGCACAAGCCGTCTCCGGCATGGATCTTTTCATGGCCCTCGCACAGGGTGAACCAGTTCTGCGAACCCCTCTTTACCCTCCCGATGGCTTCCCCGATGGATTTCGAGGTATCCGGCGACCAGATGTCGTCATCCTGGTCTCTGAGGAAATAGGCCGTGGAGCCCCGCGAGAAGGTCTTGGCCGCATGAGGCGAAAAGCTTACCGTGGTCGTTCCGCTGGAGGCGCGCTTCAGATCCGGGCGTCCTTCGATGAGGGCGTCGAGCCTAAGGCGGTATAAGGACGTGATGTTCTTGACGTAGGCGATGTCCTTGAGCCGACCCTCGATCTTGAAAGCCGTCACGCCCGCGTCGATCAGTTGAGAAAGGTGCTCGGATCGATCCATGTCCTTGAGACTCAAGACATGCCGGTTGGCCAGAATCTTCCTCCCATGCGCGTCTTCGAGGTCCCACGGCAGGCGACATGGCTGTCCGCAATTGCCGCGGTTGGCGCTGCGGCCTCCCAGGGTATAGCTCAAATAGCAGCGGCCGCTGTAGCTCACGCACAGGGACCCATGGACAAAGGCCTCCAGCTCAATGGTGGTCTGCTCGCGAATGGAGCGGATCTCCTCCAGACTGAGCTCGCGCGCCAGAATAGCGCGCTGGAAACCGACCTTTTCCAGGAAGCGGATATGGCCTCCATCGAGGTTGTGCATCTGGGTGCTGGCGATGAGCGGCAAAGGCGGAAGATCGAGCTCGAGCAGACCCATGTCCTGGATAATCAGGGCGTCCACCCCGGCGTCCCAGGCCTGACGCGCCAGATTCCGCGCATCCTCGAGCTCATGGTCGAAGAGGATGGTGTTGAGGGTCAGATAGACCTTGGCGCGGTAGCGATGGCTGTAGTCGGCCAGCCTGGCGATGTCCGCCAGAGGGTTGCCGGCCGCGGCCCGGGCCCCGAAAACGGGTCCGCCGATGTAGACGGCATCCGCCCCGTGGTCGACGGCGGCCTTGCCGCAGGCAAAATCCTTGGCCGGCGCCAGCAGTTCGATCGCTTTCATCGGCATGTCCCTTGTCCCCGGCCGCATTCAAAGCTCGGAACCCATCAGCCCTTGCGCGGGGTTATGGTGGTACGGCGCTGCTCGTAATTACTGTCCTGCGGCAGGTCTCGCCTGGCCGACATCTCGCGGACCAGTGTATCGCACCGTTCATTCTCGACATGGCCCGCATGCCCGCGCACCCACTCGAAGGTGACATGGTGTCTGTCCGCCAGGTCCAGGAGCTCATCCCAGAGGTCATAGTTCTCGGCCGGCTCGTTCGGGGTGCGCATCCAGCCGTTCTTCCGCCACTTCCTGGCCCAGCCCTTATTCATGCCGTTGGCCACGTACTGCGAATCGGTGCGTACCAGCACGCGCCTGGAGTCCTTGATCTGGCGCAGGGCCATGATGCACCCCATGAGCTCCATGCGGTTGTTGGTGGTGCGGCGGAACCCACCGGAGAGTTCCCGGCGCGCATGGTCCTCGATGATCACGGCCCCCCACCCTCCCGGGCCAGGATTCCCGATGCTGCCGCCGTCGGTGTAGATCAGGATATCATATTCGTCCGGATCGAGCGGGGCGGATGCGGCATCCGCCGTGGAGGACTTCCGGGTGATCGACCTTTTCCCTGCATCTTTCAGCCATGCCTCGGCCTCGGCCAGAGAGGCAAAGCCCTTAAAGCGGGCGCCGGTGAACCCGCGCACCTGCATTTCGGCGCCCTGGGGTCCGAACCAGGTGCGATAGATGCCGGGCTTGCGTCCCACGGCCACGGCATAGAAGGATTTCTTCGCTTCGGCCATCTTGGCCATGACTCTAGGAGCGGCCTGGGTTTTAGTCAAGATCAAATGCATGCGGGCCCACGGGTGAAAGACCATGGTTTGCCGTTGATTTATCGTCCCAGTCATATACAATGGCCACCTATATCGATCGAGGAGGTGGGTGATGAAGAGACCTCTGGTACTGGCGTTCATCCTGTTCCTTGCCGCCCTGCCCGTGAATGCCGAGGACATCAAGAGGGTGGTGCTGTATCAGGACATGGCCTACATCACGCTGGAAAAAACGGCGCAGGACCATAGGGTGGTCCTCGATATGCCGCCCGACATCGTCCTTGATTCAATCATGGCAGCGGCCAATCCGGGCGGCACCCTGAGCAGCCTGGAGATCGAACCATGGCGGGCGAGTACCGGCAAGGCCAAGCAGCTCCATGAGCTGCTGGCACAGAAGAAGAACCAGCTCGAGGCGAAGAAGCGCCTCCAGGCCACGTACGAGAAGCAGATCGAGATCATCTACACCGCGGCCCAAGCCACGCGCAGGGACAGCAGCTTTCCGAGGCAGCGCCTGGTCGAGTCCCTCGCATTCATCGATGAGCGCGTTAACGCCCTGAATGCTCGGTCCATCCGCGCCGGAGAGGAAATCACGGAGCTTGCGACCCAGATTAAGGACCTGGAAGATCAGCTGCGAACACTCTCGCAGCGCCAGGGGTATCGGCTTACCGCCAGGGCCGAAGGGGTGCTCAACATCTCCTATGCGGTCAGGAACGCCTTCTGGCAACCGGAGTATACGGTCATGGCCGTTCCCGGCAAGAACGCGCTGTCCCTGGAAACGTCGGCGCGGCTGTGGCAGTCCACGGGCATGGATTGGGAGGCATCGGAGGTCCTTGTCTCCACCGGCAGGCCCAGCTATGGCATCCAGGCCCCGGACATCCGGCCCTGGTACATCGCGGGGATCCGTCCACGGGTGCGGGCGCTGAAGGCCGAGGCCGAGATGACGGCCGCGCCCCTCGAGGCCGAAGAGGCGGCTGCGCCCGAGCCCGTGGTAAAGGCCACCTCGACATCATTCTTTATCGGGGCCGCCAGGTCCGTCACCCTGCCGGGGGATGGGACGCCGCGCACCGTGCGACTCCAGAAACAAGCGCTCTCGCCGACATTCTCACGGGTCACCATCCCGAGGCTCAACCAGGCAGTGTTCCTGCGCGCCGAGGGGCCTTGGGCCGGTCCGGCGCCCATCATCCCGGGCGCCTACACCGCCTTCGTCGATGGTGAATTCTGCGGCAAGGGCGCCTTCAAGACCTTTCAGCCCGGTGAGAGATTGAGCGTGGATCTAGGCCGCGATGAGGGGCTGAAGGTGAGGCGCCAGGAGGAACGCTTCCACGAGAAAACCCTGACCGGCAAGGACAAGACGACCTACCGCGTCACCATCACCATCGAGAATACACGGGGCCAGACGGTCGGCGTGAGCGTGAAGGATCAGATACCCGTGTCGCAGGACGAGAAGGTGTCGGTGGAATTGACCTCAGCCGAGCCAAAGGCCCAACCCGACAGAGACGGCATCCTGGCCTGGGAGATGGCCTGCCCGGCCAATGCCAAGACCACCGTGGCCTTCAGTTTCGTGGTGGTGGGGATGGCGCCCGATACGATCTGGTGACGGCATCTCCTAGGCCGGCTTGTTCAAGCGGTGGAAGGCCCGCCGGTTGTTCTGGTACAGGTCCTTGAAGACCAGGTACCCACGGTCATAAACCGCGCGGTATTCGCGCCGGGGCGTATAGGTGCCCTGAACCGGGATCAGGGGTTTGACCTCGGCAAAGGATTTGAAGAGGCCTAGGCCCACGGCCGTTACCACGGCCGCGCCGAGCGCGCCGGCGTTCTGTGGCTCGTTGATGACCTCGATCACCCGTCCGGTTACATCGGCCATGATCCGGCACCAGGCATCCGAGAGCGCCCCGCCGCCCACGAAGCGCAGCACTTCCTGGTGCGGCGCCTTTTTCTCCACGGCCTCGATGAGCCAGCGCTTGTGGTAGGCCACACCTTCAAGCACGGCGCGGATGAGCATGCGCTTGCCCGTGGTCAGACCGATATTGAAGAACATGGCCCGGGCGTAGGGGTCTTCGCGCGGAGAGCGATTGCCCTGAAACCAGGGGGTGAAGATCACGCCTCCGGCGCCCGGTTCGGTCTGGTCCACCACCGTGCTCAAGAATTCGTACAGGCTCTTGTACTCCTGGCCCAGCTGGCAGACATGACGGGCGTCGAGATACATGCCGATCTCGTCCAGGGCCAGGTGGTCGCGCACCCATTTCAGGCACAGTCCCGAGGTCTCCTGTTCGGCGGTGTAGTTGAAGGCATCCGGGATCGCGCCCAGGATCGAGGCGATGAAGTTCTGAACATCCACCATGCGCTTGTCCACGCAGGCCGAGACCCAGCCCGACGTGCCCACGTAGATGTGCGTGTCGCCGAGATTAAGGCATCCGGCACCGATCGCTATGAGCGACACGTCGCCGCCGCCGCCGAAGACCGGGGTGCCCGCTTTGAGGCCCATCTCCGAGGCGGCCTTGGCCGTCAGTCCGCCGACCCGGTCCGTGGCATTGACCACCTGCGGCAGATGCCCCATGTCCACACCCAAGCTCCGGCACAGGCCGGCGTGCCAGCGCATGCGGCCCGGCCGGGTATCGTAGAGGAAGGTCACGTGCGCCGAGTCCCGGGTCATGCAGATTTCGCCCGTGCAGCGCAGGATCAGGTAATCCTTGACATCCAGCCATTTGTTCGTGCGCGCGAAGACCTCAGGCTCGTTCTCCTTGACCCACAGGTACTTCCAGACCGGGTCCTTGGCCGTGGCCGGGCAGCCGCCGGTGATGCGCAGCCAGTTGAGAAGCTTGAAGGCGTTGCAGTCGCTGATCTTGATGAGACCCCTGCCGATGGCCTGCTCCTTCTGCCGCGTGGCGCGGCTGTCCATGTAGCCCATGGCATTGCGCAGGGCGTTGCCTTCCTTGTCGACCATGACCGAGCCCTGCATCTGGCAGCAGAAAGAGAGGCCCATGATCTCGTCCGGCGATACGTCGGTACAACTCAGCACTCGGCGGGTGCCTTCGCAAACGGCGCGCCACCAATCCTCAGGCGACTGTTCGGCCCCGCCGTCCGCTTTCAGGTACAGGGGATATTCCACCAGGGAGGAATCGACCAAAGTGATCTGGTCGGCGATGCGGTACAGACAGGTCTTGTTCCCGGTCGTGCCGATGTCGTAGGACATGACATAGTGCGCCTTTTCCATGGTGCCACGCCTCCTTGCCAGGGACAGATCCTCAGCAGCTTACTTCTTCTTTTCCACGCTTCCCAGCACCCGGTCGAAACGGTCCAGGGCGTCGTCGATCACCGCGTCGCTGTCCGCCATGGAGGTATAGAGACGGCTGCCGGCCAGAGAAATGATGCCTTCGGCCGTAAAGGCGGCACCCATCTCCTCCATGACGTGCTTGCGTTCGGACACCTCGGTGAAGATCTTGGGGTTGTTGATATCCATGAGCATGGCGGCCGCGGTCTCGAGGTGGCAGATCGAGCCGTGGTTGAAGGCCACGAACGGGAGGTCGCGGCGTTTGATGATCTCCTTGAGCCCGGCCGTCAGCCTGTCGCCGGCCTTGCCGGCCTTGATGGGCGCATCGGTTTCGGCCATGGCCTTGATGGAGAAGTAGCCCGCGGCGCAGCTCAAGGGGTTGGCCGAGAGCGTACCGCCTACCATGGCGCGTTTCTTCAAGCCCTGGAGACCGGCAGCGAAGCACTGCATGACATCGCGGCGTCCGCCCACCCCGCCGGCGGCCGGGTAGCCGCCCGCCACGCACTTGCCGAACACGGTCAGGTCGGGTTTGACGCCGAAAAAGCCCTGCGCGCCGCCCAAACCCATCCGGAAGCCGGTAACGACCTCGTCGAAGATCAGCAGGGTCCCGTACTCGTCGCAGAGCTTACGCACACAGGCATTGAACTCGTAGATCACGGGCCGGGTGCCGCTCTCCGGTCCGAGAGGCTCAAGGATGACCGCGGCCGTACCGCCCTGGGCCTCGTTGTTCTTGAGCATTGCTGCCAGGGCTTCGATATCGTTGGGGAAGCATTCCTGGGTATGCTCATAGCAGCCCGCCGGGATGCCGTGGGACTCCAGGGCGCCGATACCGGGTATGCGCATGCCGAAGACCATCTGATCGCTCCAGCCGTGATAGGCCCCGCCCATCTTGATGACCTTGGCCTTGCCGGTGAATGTACGCGCGGCGCGGATGGCCCCCATGACCGCCTCGGTGCCTGTCGCCAGCATGCGGAACACCTCGACCGACGGCATATAGTGGTTGATGATCTCGGCCAGTTTGAGCTCGTATTCATGGAACAGGCCGGTCACCGGCCCGCACTCCCTGATGAGTTCTATGACCTTTTCCTGCACCGGGGCGTAGTTGCTGCCCAGGACGGTCGGACCGCCGGCCTGCAGGAAATCGATGTAGCGGTTGCCGTCAACGTCCCAGAGGTAGGCGGCCTCGGCCTTCTTAATGGCCAAGGGGAAGGGGTGGTTGAAGGCCAGGTTATGCTGGACGCCGCCCGGGATCAGCTCCATGGCCGCGCTCGTCATGGACTTGGACTTGATGCATTTGTGCTCGAAGTACCCCAGATAGCGCTCCATCTGCTCGCGCTTGATGGCTAAAACCGGTTCCTTATTGGCCAGATCGTAGAGTCTGGCCAGGATATCACGGGTATCCGGCCAGGCGGAAATGGCAAAGCCCGGTTTCGTAGCCCCCTTGTCCGACATGTCCGCGTTCGTAAATGCCTGCATGGTTTTTCCTCCTGACGGGTTTGTATCCCTCACTTTCCTGATCACTAGGGCATCGTTTGCCTGCGCGCATTCTCCTTGTCCTGCCGGCCTTTGAGACGCTGCCCGCCCACGCATGCGCAAATGGTGAGCATGTATTCACTTTATTCCTACACCTTCCCGCCCGACAATGCAAGGGCAATTTCTGAGCGCCCCCACCCGAAGGACAGGAGCCGCTCTCGCCTACCCCATCCTTCATGCGGCCTATCGCGGCGGGGAGGCCGGCTCTCTTGGCGACGCGCCCCCGGGAGACCTTATTTTGAGCCGAGTGGTGAGCATATGTTCACTTTGTACGCCCTTCCTTGAACCCTGACAGGCCATCCCATCAGGACAGGGCCCGGCGGATGAACTGCATCAGCCCCCGGATCAGGCGTTCGTCATCATCAAAGGCCTGGGGGCCGACAAAGATCTTCAGGCGCTCCTGATAGTAGGTGCAGGCGTAAGAAAACTGAAAGATCAGCAGGAGACTGTCCAGGCAGAAGGCCGCGATCCTTTCATCCACGTCGGAGGCCACCAGACCCTTGGAGCGGAAGGCCGCGACCAGCGACTGGTAATACTGGGCCGCGATGGTCTCGATCTTGCCGGAGAGGTCACGAGAAAGGTATGCCAGGCCCTGGGTGGTCATATTGAGATAGACCTGGACGATCTCGGGGTTCTCGCGCGAATAGGCGATGGCCGCGCGCAGGAGCCGCTCGATCTTCTGGAAGATATCGCCTTCGTCGGCGATGATCTCCCACAGGATCTTGTCCAGGGCGCTGTAACCCATGTCGACCACGGTCAAAAACAGGTCTTCCTTGGAGGCGAAGTACTTGTACACCGCGCCCACGCTGATCCCGGCCGCGGCAGCGATGGTGTTGACATTGGTGCCCTGAAAGCCCTTGGAGGCGAATTCGCCGGTGGCGGCCTTGAGGATGCGCGAGCGTTTGGCGGCCGACAAGCGCTCAAAGGTGGGGGTATGATACGTAGCCATCTGCGCCCATGTACGCTCAAACCGCGCAGGGTGTCAAGATTCATGAGCACCTATTCACCATAGGCGCTTAGGGTGAGGCAGGCCATCATACCAGGACATAGCCTCGGCCGCGGCGCTTGAGAAAGCCCTCGCGTTCCAGGGTCTGCACGATTGCCGCGAGGTCGCCGCGTGCCGTGCCGACCAGATCCGCGAGCTCGGACAGGCTCATCTTGGGGTGGTCGATCAAGGCCTTCAGGATACGCCCCCGGATCTGACGTCTTGAGCCTTCAAAAGGCGCCTGGCGCTGATAGTGGGCGCTTAGCCGGTTCGGATTGACGAAACGTTCCTTGAGCATGGTCCCGTAATCCATGAGGGCGTAATACCACTCCCGTGGATTGTCGCGGTCGAGCGTGGCCTCCACCAGGGGCATGATCCGGGCGTCAGTGACCTCAGCCTGCCCGGAAAAGAAATGATGGATAAAGACCCTGCGAATATTGGTTTCGATGAACGCCGTCGGGATCT
>JAKQBR010000306.1 GCA_029574005.1 Deltaproteobacteria bacterium
GGTCGGTTAGCGGCCATGGGGGAAAAGGGACGCCAGCCCCTCATCCTGATCATCGACGATGAGGAGTCCATCCGGGATGGGTGCAGCCAGGCCCTTGCCAAATGGGGCTACGAGATCATCACCGCATCGGACGGGGCCGAGGGTATCCGCTTGGCCAGGGAACAGCGGCCGGCGATGGCCTTCATTGACCTGAAGATGCCGGGCATGTCCGGCATGGAGGTGCTGGAGATCCTCGCCCGGGATATCCAAGAGATCATCCTGATCGTGATCACGGGGTATGCCTCGATCGTCTCCGCGGTCGAGGCCATGCAGAAAGGAGCCTACGACTATCTGTCCAAACCCTTTATCCCGGATCAGCTCAGGGTCGTGACCCAGCGCGGCATCGAGCACCGCGCCCTCAAGATCGAGGCCCGCCGACTCAAAGAGGAACGGGAGCGCTTTGAGAAGGGCTTCATAACCTTCGTCAGTCATGAGATGCGCTCGCCGCTCGTCACCATCGCGCAGTACATCGAGACCATACGCTTCATCGCCGGCGACAAACTGCCGCAGGATATCCTCGACATCCTCGCGCGCTGCGACAAACGCCTCAAGAACCTCGAGGACCTCGTCGAGCACTGGCTCGACCTCAGCCGCATCGACAACGGATCGTACTCCCGCACCAAGGAACCCGTCGATCTCAACGCCATCATCGCCTGGGCCGTCGATGACCTCATGTCGCTGTGCGAACGCAGGGGCATTGCCGTGGCAGCGCAAATCCCCGCAGATCTCCCCACCATCAACGGCGATCCGGAGAGCCTCATACGGGTGATGATCAACATCATCGGTAATGCCACAAAGTATACCCCTTCCGGAGGGCGGATCACCATCACCGCCGCGGCGGACGCCTACTACGTCACGGTCGCCGTCGCCGATACGGGGGTGGGCATCCCCGCCGACAAGCTGCCTTTCATCTTCGAACCATTCTATCGCGCGCGGGGCAAGGAAGAACGTCACAAGGGTTCCGGCCTGGGACTCACCTTCTGCCGGAAGATCATGGATGCCCACCATGGCACAATCACGGCCGCATCGGAACTCGGGGCCGGGACGACCTTCACCCTGATCTTCCCGCGCTGAGGGGCATTCGCACAAGCCGCCGGGAAGATCTGTTTGTAAAAAAGGGGCACGAAGCTCTGTTTTGCAGATGGAGCGCTCTACTTCTGCTCTTCCCAGGGACGCGTGTTGTCCAGGAGATATTCGGAACACCGGGTTATCAGGCAATCGGCACAGACATGGATCATCTTCCGGGCCTGAATCTCGCGCACGATGAAGCATTCATCCACGGCGGTCTTGCAGAAAAAACACCGTTCCGGGACATCGCTATCATGAAAATCATACAAGCGCTCGTCACCGAATCTGCATTTCATCGCGGCCTCCTGATCTCCATCGATCTCTAACATAAAACCACCGCGGTGCAAAACCGGATTTCGCCCTGGCCCTCGCCTACCCCGGTAGATATCTTCACGTTCAGTTTTCACCACCCATGGGCGGGAAAAACCTCGCGCCATGGGGAGAATGATTCTTTGTCCCTCCGGATATCAGCGGGATAGCGCACGAGGCAGGTTGACTTCAGCTTGGGTTTCTTTTATAAGCCAAGGCGGTTGGAGCAGCGATGATCAGCGCCGAAAATCTCAGCAAGGCCTATGGAAGCCAAGCACTCTTCGATGATGTGGGCTTCAAGATCAACAGCCGCGAGCGTATCGGGCTCGTGGGCCTGAACGGCCACGGCAAGACCACCC
>JAKQBR010000307.1 GCA_029574005.1 Deltaproteobacteria bacterium
AGTTCGTGGGCTTTCCCGCGGCCATTGCCTTTGGCTGGTTGGGCGGAAAGGTTGGCGCCAAACGAGGCATCTATCTGGCAATTGGCGTCTACATAGGGATCGCGGTATGGGGTGCCTTCATGCACAAGCCGGGCGAGTTCTACGCGCTGGCCGTCACCATCGGCCTGGTGCAGGGGGGCATACAGGCCCTGAGCCGGTCATTCTATGCCCGGCTGATTCCGGCCGACAAGGCGGCGGAGTTCTTCGGCTTCTACAATATGCTGGGCAAGTTCGCCGTGGTCATCGGGCCGGCGCTTATGGCCGGCTTCGGCCTGGTGGCCAGGGGCATGGGTTTGCCCGCGTCCGTGGCCGCGCGCGTCGGCATAAGCTCGGTGGCCCTGCTGTTCATCCTGGGCGCGGTGCTGCTGACCTTTGTGGATGAAAGCGGGGCAGGCGGCAAGATCGACGAGCGCGCGGCGGATCATCGGCCATAGCGCCTTGAGGGAGAGGGGGCATGAAAACAGTTCGGTGTTACTATTGCGGATCAGGGAACAGCAGCTTCTATGCAGCCGAGAACGGCTTCCAGCTGGTGAAGTGCGACGGCTGCGGACTGTTGTTTGTCAAGGACCGGCCTGACGACGATCAGATCTCCCAAGCGCATCGGCAGGGCAGGCACGCCGGCGAGAAGGAGCTCGATGTGACGGGCAGGTACAGTCCGGGCAGGGTGCGCACGTATCGCAAAGTCCTTCAGGACCTGTACGGGGGCGATATGGGCCACATCCGCACATGGCTCGATGTCGGCTGCGGACATGGGGAGTTCATGCTGGCCGTGCAGCGGTACGCCTCCGGGAATATCGAAGTGACCGGGACCGAACCCAATGTCCATAAGCAGGCCTCGGCACGCGCCAGGGGGCTGAATGTCGGCTACTTCGACCTCGAGACGCATGGCGTGCACTACGACGCGATCTCGCTCTTAAATGTCTATTCGCACCTGCCTGACCCACCGCGCTTTCTGGAAAATCTCATAAAGCTGCTGAATCCGGGGGGTGAACTCATTGTGCAGACGGGCGATACGGCGGATTTTTCCGCCTCAGAGCATTATCGACCATTCAGTCTGCCCGATCATTTGAGCTTCGCCTCGCAAGCTATCGTGGTGGGTATCCTGGAACGTCTGGGCTTCCAGGTCATACACATACGGAAGTATCCCTATGTGCGACTCGAATTGGGCAGCATGCTCAAGGAAACGGTCAAGGCCCTGTTGCCTCATTTCTCGTCCCGGTTGCGCTATTACCTGAACTGGAAGAAGTATTCCGAGGCCGATATGTTCATTCGGGCGAGGCTGAGGAACTGATAAGGCACCTGCCCGGAATTGAGGCGCCCTTGAACTCAAGGCCGTTGCGGACGGTCAGGTATGTCCGCGAGATGAAGTCTGCACCATGATTGTCTTGATATTATCTTCAGAGCCCCTATACGTATGGTAAAGGATTCAGAGCTGTCGCATAAAGTGGGAGCACGGGGTAGTCTATGGATCAAGAGAAACCGCGATGTGCTGGGTGCTGCAAAGGCGCTGTACAGGAACAACACCGGTACCGCGATCCGGTCTGCGGCATGGTTACCGATGATCCCGCGGCCTACATCAAGTACGAATACCAGGGGCAGCCGTACTATTTCTGCAATCCGAAGTGCGTGGAAAAATTCAAGGCCGATCCGGAGCGCTATCTGAAAGGTGATGCCGATGCGGCTCCGGACCGCACCGTCCCGGATGCACCCGGCACCCTGTATACCTGCCCGATGGACCCGGAAGTGCTTCAGGACAAGCCCGGCGCCTGCCCCAAATGCGGCATGGCGCTGGAACCCCTCACGCCGACAATACCCTCGTCGCGTGCGCTCTGGACCTGTCCCATGCATCCCGAGGTCGAGCGCGAGGCCCCCGGCGCCTGTCCCTTGTGCGGCATGGCCCTGGAAGCCCGGACGATAAATGTCGCCGATGAGGCGAGCCCCGAGTACCTGGACATGCGCCGCCGATTGCTGGTGGGGCTGTGCCTGACCATACCGCTCATGGTGATCGCCATGCGGCACCTCATCCCGGGCGGTTGGCTCGGACACGGTCTTCCGCATGCCGCCGCAGTCTGGCTGGAACTGGTCCTGGCCACGCCGGTCGTGCTTTGGGCGGGCTGGCCATTCTTCGTGCGCGCCTGGCTGTCGCTCATCAACCGCAGCCTCAACATGTTCACCCTGATCGGGTTGGGTGTGGCCGTCGCATACCTGTACAGTCTCGCGGCCGTAATCATGCCTGGGATCTTTCCGCCCAGCGCGCGCCAGCCGGACGGCGGCCTACATGTCTATTTCGAGGCCGCGGCCGCCATCGTGGTGCTGGTGCTCCTGGGACAGGTGCTCGAACTGCGAGCGCGCCACCGGACCGGAGAGGCTATCCGTGCTCTCTTGAGACTGTCGCCCGTTACGGCCAGGTTGATCAAGGACGACGGCAGTGAAGAAGACGTCCCGCTGGAAAAGGTATGCCCCGGCGACCGATTGAGGATCAGGCCGGGTGAAACGATCCCCGTGGACGGCGTGGTTCTGGAGGGGTCGAGCGCCGTGGATGAATCCATGCTCACCGGAGAATCCATGCCCGTGGGCAAAGGCGCCGGGGACCCGGTCATCGGCGCTACCTTGAACGGCGCCGGGGCCTTGATCATGCAGGCCCAGAAGGTGGGCAGCGACACCATGCTGGCCCGCATTGTTCAGATGGTGGCTCAGGCCCAAAGAAGCCGCGCCCCGATCCAGCGCATGGCCGATGTGGTGGCCGGCTGGTTTGTCCCGGCCGTCATCGCCGCGGCCCTGCTCGCCTTTGTCGTCTGGCTCTTTTTCGGCCCGCAGCCGCGCGTCTCCTCGGCGCTGGTGGCCGGCATCTCGGTATTGATCATCGCCTGCCCGTGCGCCCTGGGGCTTGCCACACCCATGTCCATCATGGTGGCGGCCGGGCGCGGCGCCGCGCTGGGCGTCCTGTTTAGGGACGCCCAGGCCATAGAAACCCTGGAAAAGGTCGACACCCTGGTTATCGACAAGACCGGGACCCTTACGGAAGGCAAGCCCGTCTTACGCCAGGTATCCGCCTTTGGCGAACATACCGAGAAATCCCTGCTGTTCCTGGCCGCCAGCCTGGAAAAGGGCAGTGAGCATCCCCTGGCGGGTGCGATCGTGCAGGCCG
>JAKQBR010000315.1 GCA_029574005.1 Deltaproteobacteria bacterium
CGGCCTGAATATCATAATTGACATTGAACAGCGGTCCGTACTGCCCGGCCTTGTCCATGTCCATGAAGTTGCGCCCGCCCGGCAGCGAGTTTATGCGCTTGTCTTTGAGAGACATAGGCGCAACCAAGGGAGGATCAACGCTTAGGTGTTCGGCCCTGAGCTTGGTCATCTGCATTTCTTGCAGCATCTTGACCTGCCGTAAAACCTCATGTCCTGGGCCCACGCCGTAGGCGGTATGGTTGACGTTATCCCAGCGAGGCACGGCCAAGGGCTTTTCATTGAACCCTGATTCTCCGAGGACGTCTTCGCCGCTCTGCTCGAAATAGACAGACCGGTACGCCATGTTGAGCACGTCTATGCGCGTCACGTCCCGGTTCTCGCGGGGCTCGATGAGATGGTAGACCGGGAACAGAGCAAAATAGTTCTTATTGTCCACGGCCGTTTTCACCGCAGGCGTCACACGATCAGCGCCCCAGCGGGCCACCATGTTCTTAGCCGTCATGAAGAGCTTGCGGCATACGGTATCCACGGTTCCATCGGTGCCGACATCGATCCAGTATTCACCGATGGTCATGGTGGAAAAACGAACGAAGCGCCGAAAGTCGGGCTCCATGATCATGCAGGCCGTTCCGAATCCGCCCTGCTCATGATAGGCCAGGTGTGACTGATTATAAAAATTCGACTTGTCGAACGCGTTGTAAATCGCGGTCTCGACCTTGTAGAAATAGTCTTTAAATGCTTTATGCTTGTTCTTGTCAGGGTCCGAAGACTGGAGCTTGAACCACGGCCGCGCAGGCGAATTCAGCCCGCCCTGGATACCGGCCGCCAGATACCGCAGGGCCACCGAGGCCGAGGGGTCAATGATCTTCGCATACCGGTCGTTTTTGTTCTCGCCCGGATTATCGCCCTCGAACATGCCACGGCTGGGAGACAGGTACTTGACCAGGTCCTTGTATTCGGCGTCGTAAGAATCACGCTTGGCTTTCAGGAAGCCAAGTTTCTTGACGGCGTCTTCTATGGCCTGCGACTTCGCCACTTACACCCTCACCCCGGAATACTAAAGCCCGTCTTGTCGAGTTCGACGCCCAGGTCGGCACAGATCTGCTCGCCGATATCGATCAGCTCGGCCGCCGTGATGCGTTTGTCCGCCGCCGCCACGAGCAACCGCTCAATCAGCCGGACAACGAACTCGGCCCCGGTGCCATCGAACACCACGCCGAGTCTGCCACATATCTCGCCCATGATCTGAAATGCCTCCTCAACCGTCACCTTGCCGTCCTTGGACGCGGCCAGCACCGTTTGAATCGCCGCGAACCCCACGCCTACGATCTTGATCCATGGAAACGCTGCCATTGCCTTGCCTCCTATTTTTTGCCCGTCGTCAGGCCCTTGATCTGTTGCAAGACCGGCCCGACGATCATGTCGATCAGGATGTCGTCATACCGGGTGGGCGTGAGCTTTACGACCTTCTCAGCCGTCCAGAACGCGATCATGATCCACATCCAATTCTTGCTGAAAAACTCTATACCCTCCATTGCCACCTCCCTCGCAGCCAGCGCCACGCCCGCGCGATCCGCAGGACGTTGACGCCGATGCGTAGTTTCTTGATCTTCACTTGGCGATCATCGCGACCAGGGCGCCGACAATAGCCCAAGGGACGGACACCAAAATGCTACGCCAGGATGCTTGCCGCTCTAATTTGCTCAAGCGCAGGTTGGTGGCCAGCATGTGATTAAACTGAAACACGCGCCATTCCGAGTCCGACCAGCCTTTCACCTGGTCAACAGTGACTTCGCCGAGCAAACAATCGTCCCTGCTCATGCCGCTTCAGCCCTCGCAAAATGCCCGGTCTCTATCATGCGCATGATCTCCTCTGGCCGTTCCAAGCGACCGTCATCCGTGCCGGCGGGATCTCCGCCGAGCTGCCTGTAATATCGTGAGGCCCGAATCTCTCCGGCCGCCTCCACCCACATACCCAAACGCACGGCAGAGAGGAAATTTATGAATTTGCGCAGACCCGCCCCGCCCAGGCTGAACGCCATGTCGATGAGCGCGTACTGCCGAGGCAGGCCCAGCGTGATCCAGGTCTCCTCACCCACGGCCGCGATGGCATCCTGTGTGGCGTTGCCGATATCATCGATCAGGAGCTGATCCACCATGCCATCGGTGATGTACCCGTGCTTGTCGAGGAATGCCTGCATGTCTCTCGGCAGCGGATGCGCCTCGATGTTGTGCCCCACTCCGATGGTCAGCCGCCCGGCCGGACAGCGGTATGGTTTGTTGCGCCGGCCCTCGTGACGCTCGAGCATACGCATCAGCAGCTCATCCATGCGCGCCTCCCGTGGTCATGTGGTTGAAGGGGTCGTAGGCTTCCCGATTTCCTAGGTTTTCAAATCCACGGTCCTCAAACCTGTCGACATGCACAGGATGGGCGAACGTCAGGGCTAGTGCATCGCCGCAGTCCGGGGAAGACAGACCGCGCTTCTTCATGTCCTCTTTGCGCTCCAACTGGATGGCATCGCTCGCGCTGAAACCATACTCAGGACCTATCAGGTCCAGAAGGATCTCTTGATCGTCCGGCAGTGCGCCGCCTTGTGTGAGCCAATCACGCATCAGGCCCCACATCTCAGCGCGCTTGTTGAAATACTTTTTCGACGATGACGACGATCCGAACGGAACCTCGATCACGTCATAGCCGAGCTGTCTCAGGCGATCGATGACGCCCGTCCCGGCGCCCTGATCGATGAACACCGCATCGGGTTTGAAATCCTCGATCTCGTTGGCCACCACGCCGGCCAGGGTCATGTTGTCCAATTCGCGGAACTTCTTCGGCGCAAACGCCACCAGCCCCTGCCGGCGCTGAATCACGGATTGATCATCACCGAACCGAGCAACATCCACGCCCAGGGTCTTCGGAGCATGCATATACTCGCTCTCATGATAGACCTTGCCGAGCGAGGCCTCTACCAGGTCGGTCGGGATGAACTGCATGGAGGACGCCCGCGGGAACTGACCCTTGACGCGGACCCTTACGAAGTCGCTGTCCTCGCCGTAGTCGGAGATCCATTGCTCAATCTGTGCATTGTTGGTTTTCTTGGCCGTCCGGCTGTCGATCTGTCGAGTGATCCACCGATGCTTGAACCTGCCGAAGCACTCGCGAAACCGTCCGGTGTTGCGCGTTGGATTGCCGAAGGCTATCCATATCGCGCCCGGCGTCGTCATGGCGCCCTCGGTGACTTCCCAAATTACGTCGTCAATCAGGCTGGCCTCGTCGAACAGCACCAGCACGTTCTCATCGTGCGTCCCGGCAAACGCTTCCGACTTTTCCTTGCTCCAGGGAATGGCGGACGCAGCCCAGGTGGCCGGCCGATCCTTGAGGTAGAACTTTGTGGCCGTCCATTCAAACATACCTCGGTGCTCGGGATACTTCAGCAGGTTGTGCCACTTGGCCAGCTCGCGCCAGGTCTTGGTTTCAAGCTGTGTCTTAGTGTTCGCCGTGGTCACGATCTGCGGATTGACCCGAGTGCTCATGAACCACAGGATCACCCAGGCGATGAACGCCGTCTTGCCGATCCCATGGCCAGACGCCACGGCAATTTGAATCGCCTGTTCGGGAGTCATGGACCTACGGCCCAGCTCGTCGAGCAAATCTTTTTGCCAATCGTCCGGGCCTGCTTCATCCTTCAACAGTCCCTCGCCCCACGGAAACGAGAAGTACACAAATTCCGTCGGTGTGGAAAAAAACGTGCCCATAGTATCGGCCCAGGTCATCACCTCACCCCCAGCGCGCGCTCTTTGGCGTCCCGTAGGGCCTGGATCAGGTCATCGGTTGCGGTATGGTTTACGTCAACCTTGTCCGGCGCATAATCCCCGCGCAGCTTGTGGACGCGGTCTATCGCCGCCGAACGGGTCCCCTCGTCAGTCAGGATGAGCTGGATGACGGTCTCTTCTTCCGAGGACGCCAGGACTTTGGCGCCGGCGGGTAACTCGGCCTCAATCTTCCCCTTGATTTTTATCTGGACAGGCTTCTTGGCGGCTAGCTGGCGCTTGGTTTCCCTGGCCAGCCGATCAAACGTAAGGCCGCGTTTTTCGAGCTGTTTAGTGCGCTCTTCGAACACTTCCCGCGCCGCTGCCCCTGAGTCATTGGCTAAGCTCTCTGATCTCTCGCTCACAAGCCCACTGTGGGC
>JAKQBR010000316.1 GCA_029574005.1 Deltaproteobacteria bacterium
TCAAAATGGATGTCGGCCACCAGCGGGATCGGTGAGGCGCGCCTGATGGCGGCAAAGGCCGCCAGGGACTCGGCATCCGGGATGCTGACGCGCACGATGTCGCAGCCGGCGGCCGCCAGGGCCCGGATCTGGGCGATGGTGGCCGCGGCGTCGCTGGTGAGCGTGTTGGTCATGGATTGGACCGATACGGGCGCGCCGGCGCCGATGGAGACCCGCCCGATGGAGATCCGTGCCGTTTGTTGACGATGCGGGTTCATCCTTGATGGAGTAGCACATCCTCTGCTAAGACTCAAGATTGTTGCGCGGTTTCTCGATAAGAAACCTACGATGGAACGAATCGACCCGCAAAAGCTCGACCGAATCTTGAGCGAGATCGAGATCCCGACGCTGCCATCGATCGCCACGGCGATCATGGAGCGCACGCTGGATGAGAAGACCAGCGCCCGGCAGCTCTCGGACATGGTGGAAAAGGACCAGGCCCTGGCGGCCAAGGTCCTCAAGGTGGCCAACTCGCCCTTCTATCGCCGTATCCAGGAGATCTCCACCATCCGCTCCGCCGTGGTTCTCTTGGGCCTCAACGTGCTCAAGAGCATCGTGCTTTCCATATCCGTGATCAACATGTTCAACGACAAGCGCAAGCATGCCCTGGACCTCTACCAGTTCTGGCAGCACAGCATCGCCTGCGCCGTCTGCGCCCGGACGATCGCCAACAAGAGCTTCCCGGCCATGGCCGAGGACGCCTTTGCGGCCGGACTCCTGCACGATCTGGGCAAGGTGGTCTTCGATCAGGCGCTCTGCGCCAAGGGCGAATACCAGGAGGTCCTGGACATCTTAGACCGCGGCGGGATGGATATCATCCGGGCCGAACAGGATGTGATCGGCCTGGACCATGCCGCGTTGGGCAAGCGGCTCATGGAGCGATGGAACCTGCCGTCGGTCTTGAGTCTGGCGGTCGCGCAGCACCACTACGCGCCCGCGGGTCCGCTCAAGGAGTCCGAGGGCAAGCGCCTGTGCGCCATCATCCACGTGGCGGACCTGATCACCAACCACCTGGGCTTAGGGATTTACAAGATGGCCACCGGATTCATCGAGCCCTCGATCCTCAAACAGCTCGATCTGACCAGCCAGGACATCCAGGAGCTCTCTTTGTCCCTCAAGGACAATATATCGGCCATCAGCGGGGAGCTGGGCATCCCCAAGGCCGAGCCCAAGACCTATTTCGAGGTGCTGCAGTCGGCCAATGCCCAACTGGGGAAGCTGAGCCTCGATCTGGAGCAGAAGAAGATGGCCCTGGAACGCCGCGCCGTGGAGCTCTCGGGCCTGAACCAGATGAGCACCCAGTTGCAGTCGGCGATCAAGCTCTCCGAGATCACCTCGGTGGTGACCACCAACGCCCTGACCATCATGGGGTCCAAGAAGGTCCGATGCATGATCCGGCTCAACAACCTGCGCATCATGGTCACGGACTCTTTTTTGATGGGCAACGATATCGAGACCCGCTCCGGGGTGGCCGGCGCCACCAAGGAGCTGCTCGACCGCACCCGCGGCATTATCCCCAAGGGCGGAGGCGTCATGTATGCGGCCATCAAGGTCGAAGACCAGCCCATCGGCATCATCGAATCGACCCCCCTGGAGGAGCAGCATGAAGACATCAACCAGAAGACCCTCCTGCTGAGAACGATCGCTGATGTCGCGGCCCAGGCCATCCAACGCGCCACGCTCTACACCAAAAACATCAAGTCCGAGCGCCTGGCGGCCATATCCAAGACCGCCATCGCCGCCAACCACGAGATCAACAGCCCCCTGACCACCATCCTTCTAAAGCTCGATACCCTGTTGCGCAACGGCACCATCAAGCCCGAGATCCTGAACGCCTTGAAGGAAATCAAGGATGAGGCCAACAAGGTGCGGGTCGTGGTGAAGAAGATGCTGGAGATCTCGGACGTGGTGGATACCGATTACGTCAAGACCGAAGGCAAGACCGAGAAGATGCTCGATCTGAACAAGGCGGCCCAGAAACCGGCGCCGTCCAAACCCGCCGTCCAAGCCCAAGCTCCGCCGTCCCAGGCCGCCAAAACCCCGGCGGCGGACGATGTCCCCGGCTTCGAGGACTACCTGGACGAAGGCAAGGCCACCCCCCTGATCAACCCCGAGCAGGCGACGGCGAAGCCCGCCGCCGGACCGGATAAAAAGGATGCGCCCGCACCCATCGACGACAAGCCCGGGTTTGAGGACTATCTCGACGAATGATCACGCCCCTGGCCGCCAGGGTCGGTCCCGCGGCGACGGAGGGCCCGGGGAGTGTTCACCCCTGTTATTGCCTGATCAGGCGCAGGCGCGGAAATTCTTGGGGCTTCAGCGGATAGGATGAGCGCACCGGATTGATGTCGATCCCTCCCCGGCGGGTGTAGAAGCAGCCGACCAGGAGCTCCTGCGGGGCGCAGCGCGCCGTGATATCGCTGAAGATCCGTTCGCAGCACGCCTCATGGAAGCCCCGATGCTCGCGGAAGGAGCAGAGGTAGCTCAACAGCCCCGAAGCGTTGATGCGCGCCCCCCGGTAGGTGATCACCACGCTGCCCCAATCGGGCTGGCCGGTGATGGGGCACAGCGAACGCAGGAGCCCGCTGTTGAGCGTCTCCGCGGTGAATTCGTCGGCAGTGGTGAGGAGCGATGGATCAGGGGCTTCCCGTGTGGCCACCTCGGCCAGCGCATCGAGCGAGGTCCCCGGCGCCTGGGTCTGCCAGGCCAGGGCCGGCGAATCGGCCGCGGTGAAGATGGTTACGCTTACCCATGGGGCGCCCAGGATCGCATTCAGGTCGCGGCGGATGGTCTGTTCGACCTCGTCGGCGCTATCGAAGCGTGCGTAGGCCAGCCCGTTCAGATAGAGCTTGAGGGATTTGGACTCGACCAGGCAGGCGCTCTCGCACGGATAGATCAGCTCCATGATGGCGGCCCGCGGGCACCCCCGGGGTCCCAGCCACGAAAGCTCGTAGGCGCGCCAGAGGTCGAAACCGTACATGGCCGCCGGTCTAACCGGCCTGGGGATGGGTGTCAGGATGGACGGGTCGTGCCCGCGGGGCGAGGCCACGGTCTTGCCGAGCAGGGTGTCGTTCATTCCCGGTACCTCGTGGGATCGAGTCCCTGATCGAACTTGAGCGCGGCCTTGCGTTCGATGCAGGTGGCGCATACCCCGCAGTGGATCTGACCGCCCTTGTAGCACGACCAGGTCCGCGCAAAGTCAAAATCCAGGGAACGCCCCAGCGTTGCGATGTCCTCCTTGGACAGATCGATGAAGGGCGCCTTGACCCTGACCCCGGCATAGGTCCCCAGCATGGCCGCCTGGTCCATGGCATCCATGAAACCCCGGCGGCAGTCGGGATACACCGGATGGTCGCCGGCATGGGCGGCGATGAGCACGGTGTCGATCTTGAGGTTCTCGGCATAGCCGACGGCGATGCTGAGCATGATCCCGTTGCGGAAGGGGACCACGGTCGAGACCATACTGACTTCGGTGTACGAACCGTCCGGGACCGCATCGCCGGACTTGAGCAGACTGGAAGAAAACAGGGCGTCCATGAACGGCAGCTCTATCTTGACGAAGCGGGCATGGTAGGCTTTTGCCAGCGCTTCAGCCATGGCCAGCTCCTTGGCCGCGTGCTTCGAGCCGTAATCGAAGCTCAAGGCATGGATGCCGCCGTAGCGTTGGCCGGCCCATGCCAGGAGCACGCCGGAATCCATGCCGCCTGAAAGAAGAATCACCGCCGCGTCCGACACCTATTTTTCCTCCTTCGGGACCTTCAGGATCAGCTCCCCTCCCCCCATATGCTTCCAGAAGTTGTCCTCCACGTTGAACACCACCTCGCAGTCGCACTGGCCCTTCAACTCGCTAAAGACTTTGAGGGTTGCCTCTACATCGATCCCGGGATATTGGGCCAGGATCTTCCTCGTCAAAGGCCGCAGGCGATGATGGCTGCAGCTCCACTTGGCCTTGAAGCCCTCGAAATGCAGATCGATGCCTTGCGGTCCCTTGAGCGTGCGCAGGAAGCTCTGCCACCGAAGGTTCTCCGGGGTCATGATGTGCTCGTCGAAGGCGATGTCGGCATCCATGCTACACCCCGCGCCTGGCGTCAAAGGCGAGGATATGGAGCCGGGGGGTCATGGCGAGCCCCTGTTGCCGGCAAAACTCAAAGGTCTGCGCCATCAGGCCGAGTTGCGCCCGCCTGGTCGAACCTTCGGGCATGATGTACACCCTTTCAGCCGCCAGATGGTGGTCCTTGATGAATTGCATGATCGCCTGCTCCGAGGACCGGTCATGATAGATGAACTTGAAATAGTGGGCCCGCGAAAGCGTCTGAGGCTCGATCCGCCAGGCATGATCGATATACTTCGGGGAGCAGACGACCGTGGCGCCTTCGATGGGGGGGATGCCCGCCTTGCCGCTGGTTTCATACTGGATGGCGTAGCCGCGTTCGATGAGGCGTTCATGCAACCCGGCGAGCTCATCCCATTGCATGAGCGGCTCGCCGCCGGTGATCACCACGGTTCTGCAATCATAGCGCGCCATCGACGCCAGCACCGCCTCCTGGTCCATGTCCCGGGCTTCATCCCAGGCATAGCGGGTGTCGCACCAGGGGCAGTATGGCGCGAGACAGCCCCCCAGCCGCAAGAAGACGGCCGGTTTACCGAGCCAGACCCCTTCCCCCTGAAGCGAATAGAAGATCTCGGTCACTTTCATAGCCTGTGTTGAATGTATGCCCGTCTTGGTCGATCATTACAAGGCAAATCTCTGCGAGGTGTCCTGGAAATCTCCGGGACGCAAACTCTGCTTGACATGTGCTGGTATATCTTTCACTATCTAGTTGCTGAGCCGGTCATGCGGCGCTCACCACGCCCGAGGGCGCGATGAGAGGCCCATGCACCCACGGATCAGGCAGTAACGTTCTTTCGAGGGGGGAGGATATGCAGATCGTCGAGGACGCGCTCAAAAGAGGCGACAAGACCCTAAGCGAGTTCGATTCCAAGCAGGTTCTGGCTCAATATGCGATTCCCGTGACCAAGGAACACGTGGCCCGCGATCTCGACGCGGCCAAATCCTTTGCCAAAGAAATCGGATATCCCGTGGTGTTGAAGGGGCATTCCAGCAGCCTGGCCCATAAGACCGAAAAGAACATGGTGGAGCTGAACATCGAGGACGAGGCCGGCTTGACCAAGGCCTACCAGGCCCTGGTGAAACGCGGCGAAGGCCAACTGGACGGCATCCTGGTCCAGGAGATGGTCAAGGGCGAGCGCGAACTGGTGGCGGGACTGGTGCGCGATCCCCAGTTCGGCCCGTGTGTCATGTTCGGTCTGGGCGGCATCTTTACCGAGGTCCTCAAGGACGTCACCTTCCGGGTGGCGCCCCTGGAGAAGCGCGATGCCCTGGAGATGATGGATGAGATCAGGGCCAGGAAGCTCCTGGATACCTTCCGGGGCAAACCGGCCGTCGACCGCGATGTCCTGGCGAACGTGCTCATCAGCCTCGGCCGGATCGGCCTGGAGAACCCGGAGATCGCCGAAATCGATATCAATCCGCTCATCATCAAGGGAGCAACGCCGGTGGCGGTGGACGCCCTGGTGGTTCTGAAAAAGGCGTAAAAAGATCGATCCGCGACTGCCTGACCAGGCCCTGTTCATGGCCCCCATGGTGGACCTGAGCCATGAGCCGTACCGCGAGCTCGTGCGGGGATACGGCGGGTGTGACCGGTTCTACTCCGAGATGCTCAACTCCCGCATGGTCCCGACCGAGAACCGCGAGAAGTCCCCGTATCTCAAATGGGCACAGCTCGACGACCTCATCATGCAGCTGGCGGGCAACGATCCGGCCCGCATGCATGCCGCCGCCGAAAGGCTGGCGGGATTCGATCCCTGCGGCATCGACATCAACATGGGCTGCTACCTCAAGAAGGTGACCTGCCATGGCTGGGGGGTGGCGCTGATGAAGGACATCGCCCTGGCGCGCGAGGTTGCGGCGGCGGTGCGCAGCGCCACCACGCGCCCCGTATCGGCCAAGCTGCGCATCGGCTATGCCCTGGACACGGCCTACTTGCTCGACTTCGCGGATATGCTGGTCGAGGCCGGGATGGACTTTCTCGTCCTGCATGCCCGCACGGCCCAGGACGGTTTGAGCCGCACGGCACGCTGGGAGTATATCGCGGCCCTCAAGGCCCATGTGCCGGTCCCGGTGGTGGGCAACGGCGATGTCGCCACCCCGCAGGATGCCGTGCGGATGTTTCAACAGACGGGCTGCGACGGGGTGATGGTCGGCAGGCAGGCCTTGGCCCGACCGTGGATCTTCCGTGACATCAGGGCGCTTCTCCAGGGGCGGGAGGCGCCTGAAGCCCCGGACATCCAGTCCGTCATACAGCGCCTTGCCGGACTCATTGAGGCCTGGTTCGACGCCGAGACCGCGCTCAAACGGTTTAAGCTCGCCCTGCCGTGGCTGGCCTCCAACCTCAAGTTCGGCCACCATCTCTGCAAGGAAGTCAATCGGGCGCAGACCCTGCCCCAGGCGCGCGATGCCGTCACGGCGGCCTTCAGCGCCGGCATGTGCTGAGCCTGGACACTTTCCCGGCTTGACAACCCCGGCCCTAGATAGTAACGATTACTAGTATGAAAGGCGGCGCAGTCCCCATGCCGTTGCGGATGACACGACAGAGGATGCTCATCCTGGAAGAGCTCATGAGGCTGAAAACTCACCCGACGGCCTATGAGCTGCATGCGATCGTCAAGCGCACCCTGCCGCAGATCAGCCTGGGTACGGTCTACCGCAACCTGGAACAGCTCTCGGCCAGCGGCCGCTGCCAACGGCTGGCCTTTGGCAGCGGCAACCGGCGCTATGACGGCAATACGGAGGCCCACCACCACCTGTGCTGCCTGGAATGCGGGCGCGTGGATGACCTGCCCGCCGACGGGCACGAGATCGAGCATGTCCTAAAAGCCGCGCTGGGAGAGGTGTGCGGCTATCGCATCACGGGGGTGAGCATCGAGTTATACGGAATATGCCCGGCCTGCAAGAAACGCGAAACGACAAAAAACAAGAAGACGATAAGGAGGTAACGATGGGGAATCTGAAAGGGACACGTACGGAAAAGAACCTGATGACATCTTTCGCCGGGGAGTCACAGGCCAGGATGCGCTACACCTATTTCGCCAGCCAGGCCCGCAAGGACGGCTACGTCCAGATCGCGGACATCTTCGCCGAGACCGCCGACCAGGAAAAGGAGCACGCCAAGCGCTTCTTCAAGTTCCTGGAGGGAGGGGAGTGCGAGATCACGGCCAGCTTTCCGGCCGGCGTGATCGGGACCACTTTGGAAAACCTCAAGGCCGCCGCGGCCGGTGAACACCACGAGTGGTCCGAGATGTATCCGGGCTTTGCCAAGATTGCGCGCGAGGAAGGCTTTGAAGCGATCGCCAAGGTCTGGGAGGCCGTCTCGGTGGCCGAGAAACAGCATGACAAACGCTATCGCGAGCTGGCCGCCAATATTGAGGCCGGCCGGGTCTTCAAGCGTGACAGCCAGCAGGTCTGGCGCTGCCGCAACTGCGGCTACCTGCATGAAGGCACGGAGGCGCCCGGCGCCTGCCCGGCCTGCGCCCATCCCCAGGGCTATTTCGAGCTCCTGGGTGAGAACTGGTAGGCAGGCCTCACCCATCGCGGCCGTGCGGTCGCGGCCATGACCATGCGTCCGGAGCCCTTTTTGCCCGAAAGCAAAGGGGCTCCGGCTTTTTTCGCGCACGGTTTCCCTGGAATGTTCCTTGCAGGTCAACCCGGCATGATGAACGCTACCGAACCGGCAAGGCCAGCATCCGCCACGCGCCCTCCCCGCATGTGAAAGATTGCGGACAGGGGCGTTGGAAAGAAAAGATTTGCCCATAAGGGCAAAACAATTCCTCGCGATGGGGAGGCATCCATGTATATCCGCTTGATGTGTTTCAACAATCCCAGAGCCCTGGGGATCGTCGATGGGAGCGGCCATGTGCATCTCGAGCGGCTGGAAGAGCATGTCAAGGTCTGCTCGGACTGCCGGCCGTTTTTCAGGCCCGCCGTCCTGGCGCTCCTGCGCAAACTGATCCGGCAAACGCGCCCGCTACAGCCACCGGCCGGGGCCCGTGCCGTCTAGGGGGAAGGCCGGCCCTATTTCTGCGCGGCGATAAGCCTGTCCAGGTTCTTGTCCAGGGACCGGCACATCCAGCAGATAACGCTGCCGTCCTTGCCGACCAGCACCCTGGTCGGCACGCCGATGATCCCATAGTTCCTGGCAACCTCGCCCTCGGGGTCCACCAGCATGGTATAGGGGATTTGGTACTGCCGCGCAAAACCGAATACCTTGCGGGTGCTCTCATTGACATAGACGGCCACGATGTCCAGCCGTCCCTTATAGGCCTTTTGCATCTGCTTGAGCTCGGCGATCTCCTGCTTGCAGTACGGGCACCAGGTCGTCGTGAAGACCAGCAGCACGGTATGGCCCCGATAGGCCTTGAAGTTGACCGTCCGGCCGTAGATGTCTTTCAGGGTGAAGTCCGGGGCCTGCTCTTTCACCGCCGCCCTTGGCGGCCCCGGCGGCGTTTCGGCCCCCCGTCCGCACGGCGACAAACACAGCAGCAATCCGAGGCATACCCCCGCGATGATGGCGGATCTACGCATGCGCGCTCCTTTTCATACCGAGAACCGGCCCGCCGTAAAGAGGAAATATTCCCCCATCACGATGAACACGATGCCGAAGGCCTTCTGAACCCAGATCATCCAGGGACCGGCCTTGGGCAGGTTTTTTAATAATCCGGTAAAGGCGCCCAAGACGATCAGCACGCTGCCCATGCCAAGGGCGAAGACAAACAGCAGGCTCATGCCAAAGGCGATATTCTGTTTGGTGGCCACATAGCCCAGGATTACCCCGAGGACGGGCGCGGTGCAAGGCCCCAGGATCAGACCAGACACCATGCCCATGCAAAGGCCGCCCACATAGCCGCCCCGTTTGACGGGAGACTGGAGGCGGCTCAGGACCGGCAGGGTCGGAAAATCGAACACGCCCAGCATGGAAAGCCCGAGCACGATGCAGATATTGGCAATGATGAAGGCCGTCCAGGGGCTGGACTGGACCGCGCCGAAGAAGCTGCCGGTCAGGGCGGCCAATCCCCCCAACAGCGTATAGGTGACGGCCGTGCCGAGCACGTAGACCAGGGAAAGGGCAAAGCCATGCCCTCGCGAGCGGCCCGTGCCTCCGATATAGGCCACGGTGATGGGTATGACCGGATAGATACAGGGCGTGAAGCTTACCATGAGCCCGCCGAGATACACCGCCGCATAGGCCAGCAGGGGTGCATGGTGTATAGAGTTCTCGATATCGGCCAGCAGGGTTTCCAGTCCCATGGGCCTTCTGTAGCATATCGCCCGCACCTTCTCAAAGCGGAATCGGCTGACCGCAGAGACGCGGCCTTGGGCAGTGTTTGTTTCACTTGAAATTTTTCAAGCGTTATGATTTTATACCTGATTCCCGGGCTTGCATAAGGCCCGCAGACATGGGATGAAAGGGTAATGCACTATGCGCTACGACATGCCGCTCTATCGGCCGCCCTCTGAGGCGGATGCGCTTATCTTCCAGGTCACGCTCGGCTGCTCCTGGAACCAATGTCTTTTCTGCGGGATGTACAAGGGCAAACGCTACCAGGTCAGGCCCTGGGAAGCGATCGAAAAGGACATCATCGAGATGTCCTACGCCCAGCCGCTCACCACGCGCGTTTTCCTGGCCGACGGGGACGCCCTGGGGGTAAAGACCGATCACCTGCTCAAGGTCATGACCCTCATCAATGAGCGTTTCAAGCGCCTGGAGCGCATCAGCATCTATGCCGGACCGACCAACCTCAAGGAAAAGACCCTCTCCGAGCTCAAGGCCTTGAAAGATCTCAAGCTCGATATCCTCTACCTGGGTATCGAGACCGGCAACGACGAGCTCCTGCGGCGCATCCACAAAGGCGCCACCAGCCAGGAGATCATCGCAGGCGCCCGCAAGGCCATTGACGCCGGCCTAAGGCTCTCCACCATCATCCTCTTGGGTTTGGGCGGGGAGCACGGGAGCTTTACGCATGCCAAGGATTCGGCCGAGGTCGTGAACGCCATCGACCCGCACTTCCTGGCCTGCCTGACGCTCATGCTGGGGCCCTACCAATCGCTCTATGAAGAAAAGCTCATGGGCGGCGGATTCAAGCTGCCGGACAAGAGGCAGACCCTGCAGGAACTGCGCTGGTTCGTCGAGGACCTCAGCCTGAGCGATTGCCGTTTCGGCACCGAGCACGCCTCCAACTACCTACCCATCGGCGGACAGCTCGGGGCCGACAAGGAGCGCATCCTCGCGATGATCGACCGGGCGCTCAAGGATGACCGGCTCTTGCGTCCCGAATGGGCGCGCGGCCTCTGATTGACAATACCAAGCTGCGTGTTATAACGCTTCCAAGGAGGAGTGCAATTGATTACTGGCATACGCGGCATGAACGATATCCTGCCGGCCGATATACCGCAGTGGCGTCTGGTCGAGGAGACGGCGCGGCGCATCTTCGGTTTGTACGGCTTTTCCGAGCTGCGCTCGCCCGTGCTCGAAAAGACCGAGCTGTTTTTGCGCGGCATGGGCGAGGACACCGACGTGGTGGAGAAGCAGATGTACACCTTCGCGGACAAATCGGGGGCCTCGGTGAGCTTGAGGCCCGAGGCCACGGCCTCGGTCCTGCGGGCCGTGATCGAGCACGGGCTCCTTGGCCAGGAGCCGATCCAGAAGCTCTTTTCCATCGGGCCCATGTTCCGCTACGAACGGCCGCAGAAAGGCCGCTACCGCCAGTTTCACCAGATCAACTGCGAGCGCCTGGGTGAATCCGGCCCCCTGATCGATGCCGAGACCCTCTGCCTGGCCTACGATATCGCCAGCGCCTTGGGGCTTTCCGGGGTCGAGCTCGAGGTCAACTCCCTGGGCTGCCCGTCCTGCCGGCCGGCGTATCAGCAGTCCTTGCGCGCGTTCATGCTCACCCGCAGAGAACTGCTGTGCGAGAATTGCCAGCGCCGCATGGAGACCAACCCCTTGCGGGTCCTGGACTGCAAGGCCGACAGCTGCAGGTCGGCCGCGGCCGGTGCCCCCGTCATCGAAGACTATCTGTGCCCTCCCTGCCGCACCCACTACCAGGGCGTGCTGGCGGCACTGACAGCCCTCGAGGTGCCGTTTGCCAAGAACGCCCGCCTGGTGCGGGGGCTCGACTACTATACCAGGACCACCTTCGAGATCTCGGCCACGGGCCTGGGATCGCAGAACGCCATCGCCGGCGGGGGCCGCTATGACCGCCTGATCGCCGACCTGGGCGGTCCGGCTACGCCCGGCATCGGATTTGCCTTCGGCATGGAGCGTTTGATCATGCTCCTTGAGCCCGTGACGGCCTCCGGCAAGGGGTGCTTCGTGGCGGCCATGGGCGATGACGCCAAGGAGCAGGCCTTAAGCCTGCTCACCGTCTTGCGCCGCTCCGGGGTCCGGTCCGAGGCCGCCCTGGACAAGACCTTCAAGGTACAGATGCGGCATGCCGGGAAATCAGGATACCCTCTATGCGCCATCCTGGGAGGCGATGAGATCGCCTCTGGGACGGTCACCCTCAAGGATCTGGGCAGCGGGGAGCAAACCAGCGTGGCCAGGGACAGGTTCGTGGAAGCGGTCAAGGAGACCCTCGACCGATGAAGGAGATGCAGGTGAATACGGGAAATGGCGGTTTTGTCAGGACACACTATTGCGGCGAGGTCACAAGGGAAGACTGCGGAAAGAAGATCACCCTCATGGGCTGGGTGCAGAGGAGACGGGACCTGGGCGGCCTCATTTTCGTGGACATGCGCGACCGCAGCGGCATCTGCCAGGTGGTCTTCAATCCTGAAACCTTCCCGCAGGCGCATGCCGTGGGACATAATCTGAAAAGCGAATACTGCGTGGCCGTGGAAGGCGAACTGTCCGAACGGCCGAAGGAGATGCGGAACAGCGCCATGCAGACGGGCGAGGTCGAGCTGATCGCCCAGCGGGTCGCGATCCTCAATGAGGCCAAGACGCCGCCTTTTGTGGTGGAGGACGGCCAGGAGGTGAGCGAGGCCCTCAAGCTCAAATACCGCTACCTCGACCTCAGGCGCCCGAGCCTGCAGGCCAACCTGATGCTGCGCCACAAGGCCGCCATGGCGGCGCGCACCTATCTGGACTCAGCCGGGTTCATCGAGGTCGAGACCCCGGTCCTGACCAAGAGCACGCCCGAGGGCGCCCGCGACTATCTGGTCCCGAGCCGCGTGTCGCCGGGACGCTTCTACGCCCTGCCGCAGTCGCCGCAGCTCTTCAAGCAGCTCCTCATGGTTTCAGGCTTCGACCGCTACTACCAGATCGTGAAGTGTTTCCGGGACGAAGACCTGCGCGCCGACCGCCAGCCCGAGTTCACCCAGATCGACATGGAAACGTCCTTCATGAGCATGGACGCGATCCTCGCGACCATGGAAGGGCTCATCGCCGCCATCTTCGAGAAGACCATCGGCGTGAGCCTGCCCACGCCTCTGCCCCGCATGAGCTATGACGAGGCCATGGCCTCCTACGGCGTGGACCGGCCCGATACGCGTTTCGCGCTGAAGCTCCACGATATCTCGGCGCATTTCAAGGGCACGGACTTCAAGGTCATCGCCTCCATCCTGGAGGGGGGCGGCATCGTCAAGGCCCTGGCCATCCCCGGCGCCGCCGACCTCTCACGCAAGGACATCGACGACCTGGGCGCCTATGCCGCGGATTTCGGCGCCAAGGGCATCCTGTGGGCACGCCTGAACGAGGACGGCTGGCAGTCGAGCCTGGCCAAGCACCTCAAGCCCGAGCAGCGCGCGGCCATCGAAAGGGAGCTGGATGCAAAAAAGGGCGACGTCATCATCTTCATCGCGGACAAGCCCGCGGTGGCCAATGCCAGCTTAGGCGCCCTCAGGCTTCATATCGCCCAGAAGCGCGGGCTCATACCCGAGCGTACCTTCAGCGCCCTGTGGGTCACGGACTTCCCGCTCTTGGAATGGAGCGAGGAGGACAAGCGCCTGGTCTCGGTGCACCACCCCTTCACCGCCCCGCGCGATGAGGACATCGCCCTCCTGGCCACGTCCCCCGAAAAGGTCAAGGCCCAGGCCTACGACATGGTGATCAACGGCAGCGAGGTGGGCGGGGGCAGCGTGCGCATTCACCGCCGCGAGGTCCAGCAGCGGGTCTTCAAGGCCATCGGATTGAGCGACGATGAGGCGCGCGCCAAGTTCGGGTTCCTGCTGGACGCCCTCGAATACGGCGCCCCCCCGCACGGCGGCATCGCCTTCGGCTTCGACCGGCTGGTGATGCTCCTGGCCGGGGCACCATCGCTCAGGGATGTCATCGCCTTCCCCAAGACCGCCAAGGCCTCCTGCACCATGACCGACGCGCCCTCCGAGGTCGACGAAAGACAACTTGAAGCCCTTGGTTTAAAGGTGATAAAGTAAGACCAATGAAAAGACTGTGCGCCATAGCGGCGGTTCTGGTTATGCTGACGGGGTGCGCCTCGGGCAAGTCCGCCACCAAGCAGGAGACGGCCGCGCCGCCGAAACCGCCCCAAAGCCTGGAGGAGCTCAAGCTCAAGGCCGGCATGGAGAGCCTCAAGGCCGGCATCGAGGCGCGCAGCGTGGGCAAAGACGAAGAGGCCAAGGCGGCCTTTACCCTGGCCCGCCGATATCTGGACGACATCGACGAGCCCGGCCGGGACATCCTGTCCGAGGGCGCCGAGGAGCTCAGACGCGTCATCTCCATCGCGGGTTTCACCTATGCCCCCAGGGAGTCCATGGAGCTGATGGTCGTTTACCTTGAGATGCAGAACGCCTACGCCATCCACGATTTCGAGACCTTGAAGAAATTGAAAAGCCTCTTCGACGCGCGCTCCGACCGCGCCAAGGACGCCATCGCCATGGCCAAGCAGAAGAGGCTTGAGACCCTGGGCCAGGAGGTCAGCGCCAAGAAAGACGAGATCAAGCGGCAGGTGGAGCCCGAGCCGGCCGCGCCGACCTACCCCGGGGTATACATCGTCAAGCGCGGCGACACCCTGCCGGGCATTGCGGCCAGGCACGACATCTACAACGACTCGTTCCTGTGGCCGCTGATCTACAAGGCCAACCGGGACCAGATCAAGGACCCCAAGATCCTGTACACCGGGCAGGACCTGAAGATCCCGCGTGACGTATCCATGGACGACATCATTCAGGCCAGACGCGAGGCCGGGGCACCCGAACCGGACAAGATACCCAAGGACGCGCTGCTGCCAAGGAGGACCAAATAATCATGGCCAGATGGGACGACAAAAGGAAGATCTTCTACTACACCGGCGCCAAGAACTATGAAACCGGGATCCATGACCGTGAGGACGGCAACTACTACCGCGCCATCTTCAATTACGACGAGGTCCCCAAGATCGACTTCGACATGCGCATCATCCCGATTGCGCCGCCCGAAGACATCTGGATCACGGACACCACCTTCCGCGACGGCCAGCAGTCCATGACGCCCTTTTCGGTCAAGCAGATCGAGACCATCTTCGACTACCTGCACCGCATCGGCGGGAAGCGCGGCCTGATCAGGGCCAGCGAATTCTTCCTCTATACCAAAAAGGACAAGGCCGCGGTCGAGGCCTGTCTCGGCAAGGGCTATGAATTCCCGCACGTGACCTCATGGATACGGGCGCACAAGGACGATTTGAAGCTGGTCAAGGAAATGGGCCTGAACGAAACCGGGATCCTGACCTCGGTCTCGGATTACCATATCTTCCTCAAGATGAACCTGAACCGGCGCAAGGCCCTGGACGAATACCTCGGCATCGTCAAGGACGCCCTGGCGGCCGGCATCGTCCCGCGCTGCCATTTCGAGGACGTGACCCGCGCCGACATCTACGGCTTCTGCGTGCCGTTCGCCCGCGAGCTGATGCGCCTGCGCGAGGAGTCCGGGATCGACGTCAAGATCCGGCTGTGCGATACCTTGGGCTATGGCGTCAACTTCCCGGGCGCGGCCCTGCCCCGCGCCGTGGACAAGCTCGTGCGGGCCTTCATCGACGACGGCGGCGTGCCGGGCGAACTCCTGGAATGGCACGGCCACAACGATTTTCACAAGGTCCTGGTCAACGCCACTACGGCCTGGATGTATGGCTGCTGCGGCGTCAACTGCGCCATCCTGGGCTTCGGCGAGCGTACCGGCAACACCCCCCTGGAGGCCATGGTCTTCGAGTTCCTCCAGCTCAGAGGCTACGACGAAACCATCGATACCCTGGCCATCACGGAGATGGCCAACTACGTCAACGCCGAGATGAACTACACCATCCCGCCCAACTACCCCTTCGTGGGCGAGAACTTCAACGTCACGCGCGCCGGGATCCATGCCGACGGCCTGGTCAAGAACGAGGAGATCTACAACATCTTCAATACCGACAAGCTCCTTGGCCGGCCGATCGCCATCGCCATCACCGACAAGTCCGGCAAGGCCGGTCTGGCGCATTGGATCAACAACCACTACAAGCTTACCGGCAGCGATGTCATCGACAAGAAGCACCCGGGCATCTCGCGCATGTACCAGCACATGGTCAAGGAGTACGAGGACGGCCGCATGACCACCATGAGCGACGAGGAGCTCGAGAAGCTGGCCAAGCGCTTCATCCCGAAGATCTTCCTGTCCGGCTTCGACCTCATCAAGGTCGAGGCGCGCGAGTACGCCAGCCAGCTCATCGAGAAGCTCCTCTCCCATCCCGACATGCAGTCCATGGATGCGGCCAAGCAGGAGAGCGTGCTGACCGAGTTCATCGAGGAGTACTCCTTCATCCAGTTCGCCTATGTGACTGACACGAACGGCATCAAGGTCACCAAGAACATCACCCAGCCCGAGTATCGCGGGCACTTTCAGCACAAGATGAAGGAAAACGAGGACTGTTCAGACCGCGACTGGTTCCGCAAGACCATGGAGGACGGCAAGCTGCATGTCAGCGGGATCATCGCCTCGCGCATCACCGGCGCCTTGATCATCACGGTCTCGGCCCCCATCGTGGACGCCAACGATGACATCATCGGCGTGCTGGGCCTGGATATCCGCTTCGAGGACGTGGTCAAGGTCATCCAGGACGTGTACGAATCACGGGGCATGAGCATGAGCTCGAAGGACCTGCATAAGTACCAGGCCCTCCTGTGGGAAGAGCTGCATAAGCAGGTCTAAGCACAGGCGCAGGGGCGCGGTGGCGCAGCGGAAGAGCGGGGCGGACCCCAAACGGTCCGCCCCTTACCATACCTGAGGAGAGCACAAGCATGGGAACCAAGATACGCTTTGAGGACGGCAAGCTGATCGTCCCTGACGACCCGATCATCCCCTATATCGAGGGCGACGGCGTGGGGCCGGACATCTGGAAGAGTGCCAATGCGGTGATGGACGCGGCCGTGGCCAAGGCCTATGGCGGCACGCGCACGATCGACTGGCTGGAGGTGCTGGCCGGTGAAAAGGCCCATCAGCAATGCGGCTCCTATTTGCCCGAAGAGACCCTGGCGGCCCTGCGCGAATATATCGTGGGCATCAAGGGCCCCCTGACCACGCCCGTGGGCGGCGGCATCCGCAGCCTGAACGTCACCTTGCGCCAGGTGCTGGACCTCTTCGCCTGCATCCGGCCCGTCAAATACTACGAGGGTACGCCGGCCCCGGTCAAGCGCCCGGAGCTGGTGGACATCACCGTGTTCCGCGAGAACACCGAGGACGTCTACGCCGGGATCGAATGGCCGCAAGGCTCCCCCCAGGCCGACAAGGTGATCGGCTTCCTGACCAAGGAGCTGGGCGCCGAGATCCGGCCGGACTCCGGCATCGGCATCAAGCCCATCAGCATCACCGGCACCAAGCGCCTGGTGCGCATGGCCATGGAGTATGCCGTTGCCATGAAAAAGCCGGTCGTGACCTTGGTGCACAAGGGCAATATCATGAAATACACCGAGGGCGCGTTCCGCGACTGGGGCTATCAGCTCATCAAGGACGAGTTTAAGGACGTAGCCGTCACCGAGGAGGAGCTCTCCAAGACCTACGGCGGCAAGCTGCCCGCGGGCAAGGTCCTGGTCAACGACCGCATCGCGGACTCCATGTTCCAGCAGGTGCTCCTGCGGCCTGCGGAATACAGCGTGCTGGCCGTGCCCAACCTGATCGGCGACTTCATCTCCGATGCCCTGGCCGCCCAGGTGGGCGGGCTCGGCATGGCGCCCGGCGCCAACATCGGCATCCCCTTTGCGGTCTTCGAGGCCACGCACGGCACGGCCCCCAAGTACGCCGGCCAGGACAAGATCAACCCCGGCTCGCTCATCCTCTCGGGCGCCATGCTCCTGGACCATATCGGCTGGACCGAGGCCGCAAGCCTGATCCGCAAGGGCATCGCGAGCGCCATCAGCGACAAGCAGGTCACCTATGACCTGGAGCGCCAGATGGAGGGCGCGACGCTCGTGTCCTGCTCGGGCTTCGGCCAGGCCATCATCGCGAGAATGTAAGAATCGTGTTTGGCCTCTTAGGTCTCTTCCGAGACCTGGGAGGCCAAAACCCTATTAAATCCTAAGGCTCCGTCTTTTCCATCTCAACTAACCGCACTTGCTAGCGATTGCCAATGCTCTCGCGATGCGATAGCATTGGCGCATGATAAAGGTCTTCCGATGCAAGGAGGCCGCGAGGATATTTGCCGGCAATTTCTCACGCAGGTTTCCCAGCGATATGCAGCGAGCGGCCTTGCGGAAACTTACCATGCTCAATGCCGCCACCGCGCTCGATTTCTTGCGAGTTCCGCCGGCAAATCGTTTGGAAAGGCTTACCGGTGAAAGGAACGGACAAAGGAGAGCACCATGAAGAGAGATCTGCCCCCCATACATCCCGGTGAAATCCTGCTGGAGGATTTCTTAAAGCCCATGGGCCTTTCCCAGTATCGGCTGGCCAAGTCCATCGGCGTGCCGCAGCGCCGCAGCGGCGAGATCGTGGCGGGCAAACGCTCGATCACGGCCGACACGGCCCTGCGACTGGCCAGGTTTTTCGGCACGGACGCGCAAAGCTGGATGAACCTGCAAACGCATTACGACCTTGCCGTAGCCGAAGAGCGACTGGCCGAGCACCTGGATAAGACCATTGTGTCACACCATACCGCATAACCGGCATTGCTAAAAAGAGGCCCTTTTGTGGGGAATTGATGGCGAATTCGAAAGAAGGCAACGGAGACGGGGTAACATATGATCTTGAAATGTTGATTGATCGTACCTGATACTGTTGTTTTCGCACTATCGCTCGAGGCAAAAGGAGAACCACCTTGGACAATATAAAAAATGTCACAATTGCGTGGAGCCGTTCCCTCTTGATTCACTCGCCTGTTGTGACGAACAAATAACACAGACATATTGTGCTACACGGGCGAGACTGAAATCTTCGCCCGTAGCACCCCCTGTTGATAAAATGTTGGAGCTTGCATCGGCCTCCCGATTGGAACGCCTACGGCGGCCGCTGATCTTTCTGTAAGGGGGGTAAGTCATGAAGCTTACACTCAAGATTCTTGGTTGGTCTCTGCTGGTGCTTGTTGCGGCTGCTGGCGTGTTTATCGCAGCCAACCGCGTGCCGGACCGTTCGGTGGAGGAGCTGAAGGCGCGCTGGGCACCGGCGCCGTCGCAGTTTGTTTCCATTGCGGGCATGCAGGTGCACCTGCGCGACGAGGGGCCAAGGGACGATCCGGTGCCGATCGTGCTGCTGCATGGAACAAGCGCGTCGCTGCATACCTGGGACGGATGGGTTCAGGCCCTGAAGGACAACCATCGCGTCATCCGCTACGACATGCCGGCCTTTGGCCTGACCGGTCCTGCGCCGGGCGACAACTATGCAATCGAGAACTATGTTGCCGTCCTGCTCGCCGTGCTCGACCAGCTCGAGGTCAAGCGCTGCGTGCTGGTCGGCAATTCTCTCGGCGGCTATGTGGCCTGGGCCACGGCGGTGCTGCACCCTCAGCGGGTTGAGCGCCTCGTGCTCATCGACGCCAGCGGTTATCCGTTCCAGTCCCAATCGATCCCCATCGGTTTCAGGATCGCGCGCACTCCGGTGCTGAACCGTCTGATGCAAGACGTGCTGCCGCGAAGCTTCGTGGAAAAGAGCCTCAAGAACGTCTATGGCGATCCGTCGAAGGTCACGCCCGAGCTGGTCGACCGCTATTTCGACCTGACCACGCGGGCGGGCAACCGCCGGGCACTGGCCGAGCGCTTCCGCCGGACGCAACCGGGCCCGCTGGCGGCGCGCGTGCCGGAGCTGAGGCTGCCCACGCTTATCCTGTGGGGAGGTCGCGACCGCCTGATTCCGCCCCCATTCGGGGAACGCTTCCAGAGAGAGATCGACGGCAGCACGCTCGTTCGATTCGAAGACCTCGGCCACGTGCCGCAGGAGGAAGACCCGGCGCGCACGGTTGCGGCCCTCAAAGAGTTCCTTGCCCGATAGGGCGCAAAGAGATGCCCCATGGTCTGGGGAGATGTGCTTGCATAGCTTGAAAGATCCAGCGGCAGCAGCGCTCAGGTGTATTTCCTGACCAGCTCTAACCCTTTGTGGTATTCCGTGAACCCGAACGTTTTCAGGGCAGGGGCATAGGGGCTTTCAAGGGCGGGCTCGCCATTGATGGTCTCCACGGTGATGATCTTGATGGGATTGAACTCCCGTCCCAGGAGCGTCTTGAAAAACGCGAGGTAGTCGGTAAGCCTTGGGTCATCGGGCGGGGTATGAAACTGTAAAGCCCGGCCGCCCCGGCGCGCCACCAGCACGAGTGACGCGCCGCGATAGACCAGGCAGGTGGTGGGGGTGCGGCTGGGGAGTCTGGTTTTCAAGCCTTCGATCTGAACGCCGCAGAGGCTGGCCGGGTCGCAGGCGTTCATCCAGTACACGGCATCCTCCGGCAGGGAGGCACTTAAAAATCGAAAGGCCTCATAGCTCATGAACTGCAGGCCCGGTATGCCTTCAAAGAAATGGCCGGAGATGATCTCGCCCGAGAGCTCCATGAGCCTGAGCGCCTTGAAGACCGCGCCCCACTGCAGGCTGGACCGCTCATGGGACAAAAGCTCGCGAAACAGGATGCCGTAGCGCTTCAGGAGCTGGCGCACCCGGTCCTTGGCCAGCTCCATCCGCACCAGGGGATCTGCCTCTTGGACCGGGGCGGCAAGGACATACCAATGCCCCGGGAAAGGCTTGGGCAGGCTCCAGCGGCTGCGGCCCGTCAGCGCCCTGCGATGGCGGTCGTCGCGGGGGGTGACGGGCGCGAACCGGGTCAGGATGCCCTGGCGCAGCGCCGCAAAGCTGTCGTTGCCGACCCGGCCCTGCCAGAGCAGATCCCAGAGGGTACGGGTCAGCGCGGCGCTGCCTTGGTGCGCATACTGCATGATCTCGAGCAGGCTGTAGCGCCCGGCCTCGCGGGGGAAGAGGTGCGTCAGATCGACCGGCCGAGCCGGCGCGACAGCCGCCTGAGGCGCGCCGTCCCGGAAGAGCTCGAGCTCGTCGCTGAAGGCGAAGCCCAGCCGGCGCTTGCCGCAGCCGAACCAGATCAGGTCGCTGCCCTGCAGCAGGCTGTCCAGCCAGGATGAAGGATACGGCGTGAGACGCGCGGGCAGGATCTGCCCCTCCCAGAGCTCGGCCATGGCAGGGTAGCCGAAGAGCTGGTCGAGGCGCGCCCGCAGGTCTTCGATGTCCTTGCCCGGCGCGGTCAAGCCCTGCCAGGCCGCCAGGAAGAGCGGCAGGCGATCGATCGCCAGCGCCTTGAAGACGGGCCGGCGCTGGGCGCGCGCCATGCGCAGCAGGATCTCCAGGTTTCCCCGCTCGCAGACCTGGAGGGAGCTGGCATGCTCGGTAAGGAGGTCGATGACAACGGCCTGGTCCTCGGCCAGGACCGCCAGCAGATCATCCAGATTGGAGGCGCTTATCCCCAAGGCCTGCTGTATAGCGCTCGGTTCCCGGGGTCCATAAAAGCTGAGCCACTGAAACAGGATATCGGCAGGCAGGACATCGTTGCTTTGAGCGTCCGTGTCCGATCGGTCCGAGCCAAGGGCGAAGGCCGCTTGGATGCGGGCGCTGTTCTCCAGGGCGCAGATGACGGACGCCACGGCCCCCGGCAAGGCGAGCCTCACGAGTTTGTCATGGATCGGGGCGATTGCCTGCGCCGCATCCAGGCCGTGATCGCGCGTTACGGCCGCCAGCAGGGCCCGCCACTCCGGCTCAGGGATGATCAGGCGCTCCTTGGCCCAGTCCAGCAGATCAGGACCCGGGCGCGGGGCATAGCCAAGGGCCGTACGCTGCAGCTTGGCCTCCAGGTCAGCGGCAAGGCCTTCAGGGATGCGCGGCCGCAGGCTGCCGGACGAGACAACCTCCCTGAGCAGCTCTTGGCTCAAAGATGAAGCCCTCCCCGTGACAGGGGTATCGTCGGCGTACATATCTCTGTTGGTCTGCTTCCAGATCAGTCCTTCGGCAAAGGGCGAGGGCCGTGGGGTATGTACCTCGCTGAGCCGTATGCGGCCCGTGCGAATCTCATCCAGGAGCTTGTTCAGGTTGGCCAGATCGAATTCTTCCTTGAGGCAGGTGCGCCAGGTCTCCAAGAGGACAGGGAAGTCAGGGTATGTGAGCGCGGCCTCCATGAGCCCCTTGGCGCGCAGCCGGTTGAGCCACAGCGGCGTGCGCCTGGTAAAGTCCGCGCGCGGCAGGAGCAGGGCGCGGCTGGCGTTTTCGCGGAAGCGGGCGCCGAAGAAGCCGCTCGATTCCAGGCTGCCTCGCAGGAGTCGCTCCAGGGTCTCCGGGCTTACCAGCGCAAAGATATCCGCGGCACTGATGGGATAAGGCAGGATGAGGAGGATGCCCTCATTGTCGGTGATTGTCTCGATCGATGTGTGGTGTTTCTCCTCCCAGGCCGCCTGCAGGGCAAGGCTGAACGGTTTGTTGACGCGGCCGCCCCACAGGGTGTGGAGGATCACCTGGTGCCTGTCCGGGGTCTGCGTTTGGCCGTCAAGATATTCGACGACGATATGCCGGCGGTGCGGCAGCTCAAGCCCGGTGGCTTGGCGCTGGCGCTTGAGGAATTCGGTCAGCTCCGTCGCCGCGCTCTGGTCCAGGCGGTAATCCTGCTTCAGCTCCGCGCCCGCGTCCGCGTCGTCCAGGCGGGCGGTATACGCCTGAAGGAGGGTGAGGATCTTGTGCGCGAAGTGGAAGTCGCGGTTCTGGTCTTCGGCCCGCCAGAAAGGCAGGATGCCGGGTTTGCCGGTACTCGGTGCCACCTCGACGTCGTTGGAGGTGATCTTCAGGATGCGCCAGACCTGGGCGCCCAAGGAGAAGCTGTCGCCGATGCGGCGCTCCCAGACGAACTCCTCGTCCAGCTCGCCGATCTTGGCGCGCGCGCCCTCCAGCCGCAGGTCATAGGAACCCCGCTCGGGGATGGTCCCGCCCGAGAGGTAGATCAGACGCTGGCTGCCTTCTTTGGCCTTGAGCGTGCCGTCTACCCTGTCGAGCGAGATGCGGGGCCTCAGCTCGCGCAGGCGCGTCTCCGCGTAACGGCCCTCCAGCATGTCCAGCACCAGGTCGAACTGGGCGCGCGAAAGCTCGTGATAGGGATAGCTGGTCCTGATAAAGGCATAGAGTCGATCGATGTCCCAGCGCGCGCGTCCGGCCATGGAGACAATGACCTGGGCCAAAACGTCCAGTGGGGCCTTGAGGGGCGCCACCGGCTCGATGTCCTGCTCCACCACGGCCCGGGCCAGCACGGCGGCGGTCAGGAAATCCATGCCGTGGGTGGGGTAGAGAAGGCCGCGGCTGATGCCGCCCACTGAGTGACCGGCGCGGCCGACGCGCTGGATCGCGGAGGCGATGGTCGGCGGCGTCTGGACCAGGATCACCTGATCGAGCTCGCCGATGTCGATGCCCAGCTCCAGCGAGCTCGTGGCCACGATGGCCTTCAATGCCCCATCCTTGAGCCGCTGCTCCACGGCCAGCCGGACCTCGCGCGCCAGCGAGCCGTGGTGCGCATAGGCCAGCGTGGAGGGCTCCTCCTCGTTGATCAGGCGCGTAAGCCTTTCGGCCGTGCGGCGGCTGTTGACGAAAAGCAGGGTCGCGGAGCTGTCCTTGATGGCCTGGCGGAAGGCCGCGGCCAGCACGGACCAGCGCGCATCGTCCACCGTAAGCCCGGGCGGGGCACACACGCGGATATCCAGGCGCTTTCTATCGTCCGCCTGGATGACGGCGACGCGGCGTTTCTCATACCCACCGCCCTGTCCGGCGGCGCGATACCCGGCGATCCAGTCGGCTACCTCCTCCAGGGGCTTGACCGTGGCGGAGAGCGCCAGGCGCTGGAACTCTCCCGCCAGGAGCGTCAGGCGTTCCACGGCCGTGATGAGGTGGGTCCCACGCTTGGTGGCCGCCAGGGCATGGATCTCATCTAACCATCATGTCCGGTTCGGTCACAACGAAGGATGAAAATAGAGTAGCGGAAGGCTCATGAAGAGTCTACCTATGGTTAAGAGCAAACAAAACCATTGAGGGGGACAAGACATGAGCCGTAAAGATTCTACCGTAGT
>JAKQBR010000317.1 GCA_029574005.1 Deltaproteobacteria bacterium
GGATACTGGAAATGCTGGAGGAATTTGATCGTATCGCCCTGGCGCCCCTTCCCGGATACGCATTTTATGACGAACTTGAACGCATCCTCAGCGGCCCCAACATCCATCTCAAGGGTGTGGGTTTGCGCCTGAAGGCCCGCCGTTTGAGTTCGGCCCGGAAAAAACATGACTGCCTGATACAAAGCGAAACCTGCCTGATGGAATCAGGCGACCCGCTCGAGGTCTCGAAAACCCGCATCGAGCTGGCGCGCCTGTTTCTGGCTAAAGGCGATCGGAGGCAAGCCATGGCGCAGACACTCAAGGTCCGCGAGGGCTTGACCGGCCTTGGCGAACGCTTTTTCCCCGACGACCTGCGGCACCTGCTCCCGGCAGACGACCGTAGCGCGAAATCATCCGCATCGGACAGGCGGACCCTTACCGGCATGCTGGACATGCTCACCGCGCTGATCCCCTCCCCGGATGTCCACGACCTCCTGGGACAGGTGGTGCTCGCGGCCAGCGGATACGTCCGCGCCGAACGTTCCGGCCTGTTCTGGTTCGAACAGCAAGGCACCCTGCTCAAAGGTGCGCGCAACCTGACCCCGGACGAGGTCTTTGGAGAGTCCTTTCGTGCAAACCTGTCTCAGGTGTTCGCGTCGCATACCAGGGGCGAGCCCCTGTGCCGCACCCTGACCGGAGATGATGGAAAATCCCGCCGGGTGCTCTGCCTGCCGGTTGAGGAAGGGGTGCTGTACTTCGACAACTCCTACGATGTGCATGCCTTTGACTTCCTTGACCCTGCCATGCAGGGCGGCTTGCGCCGCGTCCTCGGCACCGCCATCAAAAAAGTCATGGAATACGGCCGTATCCGGCAGGAACGCGACCAGCTGATCTCACAACACTCGCTCGGTGAAGATCGCCCCGTCGACGGCGGGTTTCTCACCGATAATGCCCGCATGCAGGAGATCCTGTTCCAGCTTGACAGGGCCGCGGGGAGCGATGCCACGATCCTCATCACCGGCGAAACCGGGGTGGGCAAGGAACTCCTGGCCCGGCGGGTGCACACGGCAAGTCCCCGACGGCGGCAGCCCCTGATCACGGTCGATCTCGCGAGCATCCCGGAAACGCTGGTGGAAAGCGAGCTCTTCGGACACGAAAAAGGGGCCTTCACCGGGGCCCAGACTCAGAAGCGGGGAAGGATCGAACTGGCGCACCAAGGCACGCTCTTCATCGACGAGTTGGGCGAGATCCCCTCCGGCGTACAGGTCAAGCTCCTGCGCACCCTCCAGGAACACTCTTTCATGCGCCTGGGCGGCAGCCGGGTCATCAGCTCGGATTTCCGGCTCGTGGCCGCGACCAACCGCGACCTGGCGCAGGAGGTGAAGGCCGGACGGTTCCGCCAGGACCTCTACTACCGGGTGAACGTCATGCCGGTGCATGTTCCTCCCTTGCGCGAGCGGCCAGAGGATATCGTCCTGCTGGCGCGCCATTTCCTGAAGCAGTTCGCCGCCAAATACCAGCGCCTGGAGGCCGTGCTCACCGAGGAAGACCATGCCCGCCTCTTGTCCTATGCGTGGCCCGGCAACGTACGGGAACTCAGGAACGTCATCGAGCGCGGCGTCCTGCTTGGCAGCGGCGCCCATATCAACCTTTCGCTGCCCTTGGATGCAAAACCATCGGCCGGCCACCCCTTTGCCGATTCTCCCACCCTGGACGAGCTGCAGCGCCGGTACATCGCCTGGGTGCTCGAGCGCACAAAGGGGCGGATCAGCGGCTTAGGCGGCGCGGCCGAGATCCTGGGCATGAAGCGCACCAGCCTGAACGCCCGCATGAAAAAGCTGGGCCTGCGCTAAAGCATACGGGTAGGCAAGGATATGCCGGGCCATTTGTAATTGACGAGAGACCGGCTTGATGCCAATATCTCCGGGTGGGGAGTGCCATGCAAGCATGGGATGACAAGCTCGTAACGCCCGAGGCGGCCCTGGCGCATATCAGGCCCGGCATGTAGGTCTTCATCGCCACCGGGGTCTCTGAGCCGCGCACGCTCGTGGGCCGCCTCATGGCGGACGAGGCCTTCAACCTGCAGGACCTGGAGCTGATCCAGCTCGTGAGCTTAGGCGAGATCATGGACTTCATCTACGGCGCGGAGCTCTCGGCCGGCGGCTGCACCCTACCAGCCCTGCCCAGCCGCAACCGAGAGGGCAAGCCCAACATCGTGGAGGCATGCCCAACCTGCTGGGCATGCGCGAGCGCGCCCAGGCCCTGATCGACATCGCCCACCCGACTCTTTTCGGATATTGACGCAGGCCGCCAGGGAACGCGGCCTCAAGGGCTTCACCGCCGATGTGCTCGGCACGAACAAGGCCATGATCAAGGTCTTCGAGAAGAGCTCCCGCGCCCTCAAGGCCACCATCGAGTCGGGCATCTACGAACTGAGCATCCCCTTCGGGGACTGAAGCATCGCATAAAAAAAAGCAGGTCTTGGCGACCTGCGAAATGAGGAGGTTCTATGGGGAATGTGCTTGAAGAACCTACATCTCCTATCGTCATCATCCTCCAAACCTTAAGCGCCCGCTTAAAAAACCTCTTAGAGACGGTCTATCCGTCGGTGGAGCGGTCCTCGACCCTAGCGACCAGGGGAGACTCCTTGATCATGACGCCCATGACGAGATTGAGGCATGTCAGCGCGATGAATACGATCATGAAGGGCGTCATGGAATGCGTGGTCGCGGTGCGGAAGGCATCCATGCCGAAGATGAAGATAACCCCGGACACCTGACCCGAGAGCAGGATCAGACCCTGGGATGTGGACTCAGGCGCCGGGTAGCTGACTTCCGCGCCGTACTGGAAGCCGATGGGCCCGGCCGCCATCACGAAGAAGCCCAGGACGAAACTGGAGACCATAAGGGCGCCGTACCCGGTCAGGAAGGTGAGTCCGATGAGGCCCGGCACGGTGCCGATCATGGTCAGGAGCAGGAACGGCTTGCGCCGCCGAAGCCTATCCGATAAGAGCGGCAGGCAGATGGCCCCGGCAATGCCTCCGATCATCATCATGGCGCCGATCAGGCCGGCCTGTTCCGAACCGAACCCCCGCGGGGCAAGGATCTGCTCGATCCAGGTCGTGACGGCGTTGAACATGCCCAGCCCGATGAAGAAGATAACCATGAGGATGCGCATGTCCCTTTGGGCAAAGATATGTCTCAGCCCCTCGAAAACCCGGAAGCGTTCCTGTTCGGTCACGTGCGATGGAGGCGTGGGCGGGGCCTCGCGCATGAGCGCCACGCACACGAGGGCGCAGGCCGCCGATGCCGCGCCATAGACCATCAGCATCGTGTGCATGGAAGAGCCCTTCAGGAGCTGTGGGGTCAGGACCATGGCCAGGATGATGCCGATGAACTGGGAAAGCGTGGCCAGGCCCGCCGCGGTGGCGCGCTCATCCAGCGGAAACCAGTTTGCCGCCACCTTGGTGATGGCGTTCAGGATAAAGGGCTGGGCGACGGCCAGACCGATCTGGCAGAATAAGATCATCTGGTAATCAGCGGCATATAGGCCCTTGAGCAGACCGAACATGCCGGTCAGCACGGCGCCGATGCCGATGCCGATACGGATGCCGTAGGTGTCGATGACATACGAGGCCGGGATGCAGACCACCAGGTAAACCAGCATGAAGCTCATGGACAGAAAGCCGATCTCAAGGGGCGAGACCCCATAGAACCGGGCCGCTTCGCCGGTGATGGGGGCGAAATTGACCCAATGGACCTCCAGGACCGCGGTAATCAAGGCATAGACCACGAGGATCACCCAGCGATAGCCATAGACCCGGATGTGACCCGTTCCCGACATAGTCATGTTCCTCCCCTCCATGCAAGGCTGCGCGGGGACGATCATATGCTATTTATCCGCTCGAATCCATGCCTTTCTGCCGCGGCGGGGCGCATGACGAGAATTAAAGATCGGGGCCTCGGCTTCCGAACAAGGAGGGTGAAGATCTCAAGAGGGGGAAACCGATGAAATCACTGGTTGTGGAAGACGACGCCACGTGCCGGACCATCATGCAGGCCTACCTGACACCCTTCGGGGAGTGCCGGCTGGCGGAGAACGGCAGGGACGCGCTGGCCGCCCTCGCCGAGGCCTGGGAACAGGGTTCCCCGTTCGACCTGGTATGCCTGGACATCATCATGCCCGAGATGGACGGGCATGCCGTGCTGGCCGGAATCCGCGACATGGAAGCGGCCCGCGGCGTGACCTCGCCCAACGGCATAAAGGTCATCATGACCTCGGGCGCGGGCGACATTGACCATATCGCCCAGTCCTTCGAAAAGGACTGCGTAGCCTACATCGTCAAGCCGGTCCTGAAAAGCACCTTGCTGGAAACGCTCAAAGAGCTCCGACTGATCCCGTAACGGACTACACCTCCACGCCGAGGACCAACAGGTC
>JAKQBR010000318.1 GCA_029574005.1 Deltaproteobacteria bacterium
TGATACTGCTCGGCGGCGGGCTGTCCATGAAGATGCTCTCGGCCGTTGCCGCGGTCATGGACAAGGATTTCAAGAAGAGGCTCACCGAAAGGGACATCGCCATCGTCATCAAGACCCTGGACGGCAGGAACGCCGTGACCTACCGGCTCCAGGGCGGCAGGATCTCCTCGATCGGCAGGGACCACCCGGACCCGGATATGTGCCTGACCTGGTCAAGCGCCGGGGATGCCTTGCGCACGGCGCTGCATCTCTCGCCGCAGCGCATGGTGAAGGCCTGGATCGACGCATTCAGACATGACAGGCTGAAGATCGAATGCAAGCTGGAACCGTTCCTGTGGTTTTCCCAGACCTTGACCCGCATGCTGATTGTTTATTGCGACCGGTCAAGGCCGAAAAAATTTCTTTTCATCAACAGCTAGAATCACCCCAAAGGATATGTGGAGGGAGCATCTGCGTGAAATGCATGTCACCTCACTTCAGGTAGAGAAAGGGGGTCGCGCATGGCGAAAGGCAGGAAAAGGATCGTTGTCGCGGGGGCCGGGATCGGCGGTGCGGCCGTAGCTGCGCTGTTGCAGCATCAGGGCAACCAGGTGACGCTCTTGGAGCGCAACAGCTACATCGGCGGGAAATGCACCAGCTTCGAAAAAGACGGCTTTGTCAGCGATTATGCCTTCCATATCTTCTCCCGGGGCGAAAAAGGCCCCTTAGGCGATGTCAACCGCCGCATCGACGGGGACCTGCGCTGGAGGACCACCCATCCGGCCGGCCGCTGGTATTTCAGCGGCGGAGGCTGGTTCACCGTGCCGGACAATGCCTTCTGGGCCATTCCCTACGGGGCCTCGGCCTATGTCAGGGGCGTGATCCGGCCGGGGATATTCAATACCCTGCGCAAGTCGCTGAAAAACTACGGCGTCATGGGCATGGTGGATACCGCCTTCAAGCTCGCCCAAACCGATGAGACCTTCCTGCAGGGCATCGACAATATCAGCCTGCAGGAATTCCTGTACCAGTTCACCGACGATGGCCCCACGCACCGCTTCATGGCCATTTTCAGCTATCTGGCGACCGTGGTGCACTACAGCGAGGCCAGCGCCGGAGAGCTGCTCTATTGCCTCATCACCCAGATGAGGGCCGGCTCGCTGAGCTACCCCATCGGCGGGGCGCGCGAGATCGCCGGGTCCTATACGCGCGCCTTCGTCCGCGACGGCGGGACCATCAGGCGCGGCTGCAAGGTCAAGCGCATCCTGGTCAAGGACGGCAAGGCCCGCGGCGTGGAAACAGAGGAGGGCGAGGAGATCCCGGCCGATGCCGTGGTCTCCAACGCGGGCATCAAATCGACCATGGACCTGGTCGGGCATGAGCAGCTGCCCGCGGAGTACGTTTCTTACGTGAACGGCCTGAAATATTCGCTGGCCGCCAATATCGTCCGGTATGGCATGGATTGCCGCCTGCCGGAGATACCCAGACACTTCTTCCAGTACGTGGAGAAGGACGACGAAGGGTTGGTCGGGTGCTTTCTCAAGGACCGGTCCATACCCAAGGACAAGTCCTTCGCGGTCATCAAACCCGCGGACTGGGACCCCTACCTGGCGCCGCTGGGCAAGGAGATCCTGCTCATGGGGGTCGCCGGCCCCAGCACGGTCAATCCTGAGAATATCGAGTACAACGACCGGCTGATGGATTGCGCGGAGCGACAGATGTTCGATTTCTTCCCCCGCATCAAGGACCATATCCAGTGGACCCAGCGCGCCGGCATTCAGCAGACCTCCGCGCTGACCGGCCGGCCGTCCGGAGAGTGCGTAGGTCTGGCGCAATGTGTGGGCCAGACCGGCGCCAAGAAGCCCACGGTAAAAACCCCCATCAAGGACCTCTGGCTGGTGGGCAGCGACGCCGGCGCGCGCGGTATCGGCACCGAGCAGGCCGCGGCCAGCGCCCTGTATGTCAGCTATCTCCTGGGGGATCGATCCTGACGGGCTACATCGTCGGGAGGAGGATATGAAATGGCACCTTCTGGAAAACGTATCGTCGTAATCGGCGCCGGCGTGGGCGGCGCCGGTGTGGCCGCCCTGCTTCAGGCCCGCGGACACAGCGTCACCCTCCTGGAGCGCAACCTGTACGTGGGCGGCAAGTGCACCAGCCTGGAGAAGAACGGCTATGTCTGCGATTATGCCTTTCACCTGTATTCCATGGGCGAGGCCGGCCCCTTAGGTGAGATCAACCGCAGGGTGCGGGGTGAGCTCAGATGGCTCAGGGCCCGCCCCATGGGCAAGATGTTCTTTCAGGACCGCGGCTGGATGACGCTGCCCGCGACCCTCGGGACGGCCCTGCCCTACCTGGGCCTGGCCTATGCCAAGGGCGTCCTGAGGCCAAGCGTCATCAAGATGCTGCGCTCGTCGGTCAGGAACTTCGGCGTCATGGGCCTGCTCGACACGGTCGCAAAGATCGCCCGCGCCGATGCCGGCTTCCTGCACACCATCGATCGCATGAGCATGCGGGACTTCCTGCTTCAGTTCACCGATGACAAGACCATGCACCGCATCATGGGCATCTTCTCCTTCCTCCTGGTGGTCATCCCGTACAGCGAGGCCAGCGCCGGCGAGATGCTCTGGTGCCTGGTCAACATGTTCAGCAAGAGTTCCTTGGGCTATCCCCAGGGCGGCGCGCGCGAGATCGCCGGGTCGTACGCGCGGGCCTTTCTCCGGGACGGCGGCTCGCTGAGGCAGGGCTGCGCGGTCAAGCGCATCCTGGTCCGGGACGGCAAGGCCCGCGGCGTGGAGACAGAGGAGGGCGAGCAGATCCCGGCCGACGTGGTCATCTCGAACGCCGGCATCAAGTCCACCCTGGAGCTGGCCGGAGAAGATCAGTTCCCGGCCGAGTATGCGTCCTACGTCAAGAACCTGAAATACTCGCGCTCGGCCAATATCATCAAGTACGGACTGGACTGCACCCTGCCCGAGGTGCCCAGGTATTTCTTCCAGTACATGCCCGCCCAGTCAGCCCGGCAGTTGGACGACTTCCTGGAAAAGGGCACGGACCCGGACGAACAGTCCTTCGTGATCATCAAGCCCACGGACTTCGACCCCTACCTGGCGCCCTTGGGCAAACAGATCGTAATCGCCGGCAAGGTCGGCCCCAGCGAGGTCACGCCGGAAAACATCCGCTTCTGCGAAGAGGTCCTGGACATCGCCGAGAAGAGCGTGTTCAACGTCTTCCCGCGCATCAAGGACCACATCGAATGGAAGCAGCGCGCCACCATCCAGACCACCTCCGCCCTGACCGGCCGTTCCACGGGCGAGTGCATCGGCCTGGCGCAGTGCGTGGGGCAGACCGGGGGCGACAAACCGCGGGCCGCCACACCGGTCAAGGACCTCTGGCTGGTGGGCAGCGACGCCGGCGCGCGCGGCGTGGGCACGGAAATGGCCGCCGGCAGCGCCCTGTATGTCAGCCATCAGATCTAAGCATCGAGGTGGTTGAGCACCAACAACCATTGAACCATACGAATAAATTTGGAAGGAGAGCAAGAATCATGGCCAAGGCAAAGACCAGGAGCACCCCCCACAAACACTTTGATTATGACGTGATCGTGATTGGCACGGGCATGGGCGGCTCGGCCGCCGGCGGCATCAGCGCCCTCAACGGGCTCAAGACCCTGATCCTGGAAAAGAACCCGACCCCGGGCGGG
>JAKQBR010000356.1 GCA_029574005.1 Deltaproteobacteria bacterium
ATGGACGGGGATATCATCGAGGTCGAGGCCTTCAAGGACCGCAAGGGCCTGCGCGGGCGGGTGGTCTCCGTCCTCACGCGCGGCACGACCACCATCAGCGGGCGCTATCATCGCGCCAAGAAATGGGGGACGCTCGAACCGAACCGGCCTTTCCCCTATACGATCATCATCCCGCACGGCGCCGAAGCCGGAGCGCAGAGCGGCGACCTGGTGATGGCGCGCATCGAACCGCCCAAGCACGAAAAGCGCATCGATGCGGTCTCGGCGCAAGTCGTGCACACCTTGAATATCCCGGATGATGTGGGCGACGACCTGCGCTTTGTGGCCACCAAACATGGCCTGCCCTGGCTCTTCCCCGAGGAGGTCCAGGCCGAGGCCGAGCGGGCGGCCGCCTTTGATCTGGCCGTGGAGTTGAAGCGGCGCCGGGACCTGCGGGACCGGCTCCTCTTCACCATCGATAGCGCCACGGCGCGCGATTTCGACGACGCCGTGGGCATCGAGACTCTCCCGGACGGGGGCTGCCGCCTGACGGTGGCCATCGCCGATGTGGCCCATATGGTCAAGGCCGGTACGCCTCTGGATCAGGAGGCCTTCAACCGCGCCTTTTCCGTCTATTTCCCGGAGGCCTGCATCCCCATGCTCCCGGAGGTGCTCTCCAACGGGGTCTGCAGCCTCAATCCCCAGGCCGACCGGCTGGCCATGGTGGCCGAGATGCGCCTGGGCCCGCGCGGCAAGCTCCTGGACTACGACTGCTACGAGGCCGTGATACGCTCCGGTGCGCGCCTGACCTACGAGGCGGTCAGCCCGTGGCTCACAGGACAGGCCGGGCCGCCCGCGGCAAACGCGCCGGTACTCAAGGCCCTCAAGGCGCTCCACCGCATGATGGGATATCTGTATGCCCGGCGGCGCGCCAAGGGCAGCCTCGATTTCGACCTGCCGGAGGTGGGGTTCGGCCTCGACAGCGAGGGGCTCGTGCAGAGCGTCTACAAGCGCCAGCGCGGTCCGGCGGAGCGGCTCATCGAGGAGGCCATGCTCCTGGCCAACCTTGTGGCGTGCAAGTTTCTGCAGGACCGGGGCCTGCCCGCCCTGTACCGTGTCCATGATGTCCCGGCCGAGGATGACCTCTACGACCTGCTGACCACCCTGAGCGATATCGGCGTGGACAGCGGCCTCCAGTCGGGGCTGCGCAGCGCCATCGCCTTCGGCAAACAGCTCAACCGCACGCTCCAGGGCATCGCGGACGCCTTCGCCGGCGACCCATTGGAATCCTTCATCCACCAGCATATCCTGCGCTCCCTGAGACAGGCCAAGTACCAGAGCGAAGACGTGGGGCATTTCGGCCTGGCCTTCAAGGACTATGTCCATTTCACCTCCCCCATCCGCCGCTACCCCGATCTCATCGTGCATCGCCTGCTCAAGGCGGCGCTGCGTCCCGAGGGCATGTCCGGGAAGGAGCGGGCGAAGTGGCAGCGTTACCTGAAATTCGCCGGGCCCGAGGTGAGCCGCAAGGAACGGGTCACGAACGAGGCCATGCTGGAGGTCATGAAGCTCAAGACCGCGGCCTACATGGCCCGCCATGTGGGCGAGCGGTTCGAGGGCGTGGTCACGAGCATCCTGCCCTTCGGCATGTTCGTCCAGATCGCCGATCCGCCCACGGACGGCCTGGTAGATCGGAAGA
>JAKQBR010000381.1 GCA_029574005.1 Deltaproteobacteria bacterium
GAAGGTCATCCAGAACTTGATGCCGTTCTTTTTGAACCACACCGGCCACCACAGGGACTGGCCCAGGCCCTTGCCGTAGGGGTTGTCGGATGATCCGAAGGTGAAGACCACGAACTTGCGCTCGGGCAGGGCCTCGCCCTCGATCATGTTGCCAAGGGTCAACAGTCGCAGCTTGCGGTCCAGGTCGAAACAGAAGCGCCGGGGGTGCTTGCCCAGAAACTTGTCGATTTTGATGGCGCCGTCTTTCCTGACCCACATGATTTCAGCGACAAAGAAGCCGTAGAGGATGGCCTGCAGCAGCTCCATGCGGATCTGGTCAAAGTTGGTCTCGGCCAGGGCCGCGCGCACGAACGCGGCGATCTCCTTATCGTGATCGGTAGCCACCAGCCGGCCGTCCTTGATGCCGTGTGTGCCGGGCTCGATCGACCATTCCTTCCCCACCACGGACAAGTACCGTGTCTGCAGGACGCTGCCGGCGTGCGGGTCACGGTCTACTTCGTCATAGAGCTTCAGGCCCTTGCCGGCGGCCTCGGTGCGCAGTGTGGGGTCCGGATTTTCCAGGCGGGTCAGGTACCCGGCAAAGATGTCAATGTCCTTGCGGGCTGTAGCGATCTCGGCGAGTTCAGGCTTTTTGGTCGGTTCGGCCATATCAGTTCCCCATATAGGCGCCCATGCGCGTATGCGTGCGCTTGACCCCGGTGGATTTACATTCGAACGTACCAGCGCCGACCCCCTGCAACTGAGCAACAGCACCTTCCAGTGCGTCCGGGCCGTCATCGTTGACGTTGGCGTTGAGGATATAGATCAGCTGCTCGACCAGCAGGTCCTGATCGCTGTGCCCTTTTTGAAACCGTAGTTTGCCGTATTCAACCAGGTATGACAGCCGCCCGACAATCCGGGCCAGCTTGTTTTCGCTGTGATGCACGGGTGCCCACGGCAGGTAACGGCCGGTCTCCTTGGCATAGTTCAGGATGGCCTCATGCAGGAAATCTTTGAGCATGTTCTCTTCAATGCCGCATACACCGTGGTATTCGTCATGCTGGGCATAGGCGGCCCGGAACATCTCTCCGATGGAGGCCTTGCGTATCCAGGCATGCAGCACATACATGATCATGGTCTGCCGGTTAAGGCCCACTGTAACGGTGGCCTTGTAATCGTTGCCCTCGCCGTTCTTGGCGCTGGGGTCGGTGAATTGCGCGGTGAACAAGGTGAGGCCGTCAATTTCTTCGGGCTCGTAGTAGGTGAACCATTCTTCCCGGAAAGGCGATTCGGCGGCGCCGGTGAGGTTGCGCATCTCGGCGTTGAAGTCCACCGTGCCCATCTGGCGCTGCTTCTTTTCGAGCCTCTCCGGTGGCCACAGCGCGGGCCACAAGGGGCGCTGGTCGGGCTTGCCGTAATCCAGCCAGCAGTCATAGATGCGGCTGACATACAGCGGCAGGCCTTCCTCATCCTTCTCGGCGATGAATTGCGCCAGGACGCTCTTGGGATGGAACAAGTTGCCGATCATCAAAAAGGTGTATCCGTTTCCCATAGAGCCGATCACGGCCCGCTTGAGCCACTGGATGCCTCTGGTCACCAGCTTGGGGTTCTCGACGTTCTCGTCGTTCTCGAAGTCATCCACCACGGCGAAGTCGGGGCGGTACTGGCGGTTCTTGAGACCGCGCACCTTCTCGCCCCGGCCGCGTGCGAGCGTGCGCACGCCACCTGCCGTGGTAAAATCATTCTTTTTCCAGACTGGTCCGATCAAATCCCCGAAGTCATGCCGGAGGCGGGGATTCTCTTCCAGCTCCAGACGGATGGGCAGGGTGAACCCGGAGGCTTGGTCATTGGTGTCCGAAATAATCAGCTGGAATTTGCGCAGCTCAAAACAGATATTCCGGATGGGCACGCCAAAGGTGAAGAAGGTGGACTTGGCGTGCTCGCGCGGGGCCGCCACAAACACCGATTCGTTGAGGATGTTGGTCAGATCTTCCCATTCGCGGTGGAACTCACCGAACTCGACCGTATAGTAATGCGGCAAATAGGTTTTGCAGAAATAGAGCAAGTCGGACAGCGCCCGCGCCTTGCGGCTGGCCTGTTTTTCCGGAGTGTCATCCTCGAACGGCGAAACCGACGCCGCGATCCAGCCCTTGAGCTCGTCGGCCCACTGGTCGAAGCGGTACTCGGTGAGCTTAGGCCGCCTTTGCATGGGCATCCTTGAACCTCGCGATGATCACATCAATGCTCCGGCCGAGTACTTTCAGCCCCTCGGGATCGATTTCCTTCAGGGTCTTGGCGATGAAATCCATGTCTTCCAAAAAGAGCTTTGGTCGGTCGATATCCACCGTGCTCCCATCTTCCTTGGGCCGGATGTCCACGATCTTCTTGAGCAGGTTCGAGTAGGCATAGACGGCCTGGTTGTCGATCCGGCCGGCCGGCAGCGTCTCAAAATAGCGCTCGTAGTTGGCTTTCTGTTTGAGCAGCGAATTCAGCAGGGCATTGTCTGAAATGTCCGTGCTTTCGGAGAGGCTTTTCTCCTCGGCCTCGGCCCGCGCGGCTCTGGCCTCCCAGTCGTATTCGTCACGCCAGGAGGCCAGGGTCTGTCGGGTGACGGTGAAGTTGTTCTCGCTCTTGAGAACCCGCACGGTATCGACCAGGTTCTGGCCGCAGCGCCGCCAGGTGTCATAGGCAATCTGTTTCATATCATGCCCCGACATGCCACGCCCCTAGTCAATGTCGATGCCCTGCTCGACGATGCGGCCGTCCAGAATATCCAGACCTTTGGCGGTGATGATGGCGAACAGGATCTGCTTGTCCTTGTTCCGGGTGATGTCCACGCAGCCCCGTTCCTCAAGGTATACGAGATAGCTCTGGAGGGTATGCTCGCTCACCGGGTAGCCGAAGTTGGCCAGACAGCGCCGCAGGAGGACGAAGTCCACGGCATTGGGGTGCTCGGGCGAAAGGATCTCAAGGACCTTGACCCGGCCTCGGTTGTGTTTCATGGCATCGATCTGACTCATCCTTTCCTCGCTACAAGCGCCAGGGCACCGTCGTCGGTACGCAGGCTTTGAATGATCTCCCCCTGAGCCTTGACCTCCTCGCCCAGCTGCTGCACCTCTTTGATCACCACCTGCAGGGACAGGAGGATCTCGCGGTGGTCGTTGTTGTCATGGGCGATGTAGGCGCTCAAATTGTTTTTGACTTCCACCAGGCATGCAGCCTGGGTCTGCATAGCGCTCGCCTGGGTCTGCATGGCCTCCATGATTCCGGTCAGGTATTGGTTGCCCAGCTTGTAGAAGACCCACAGTGCCATGCAGGCGATGACAACCTCACCCCCGAGAGTAACCAGAGACTTGACGATTTCTGGATTCATCGCACCCCTTTAAACGCAAAAAGGCCGGGCGACGGGAATTTCCCATCGCCCGGCCCGGTTTTTCCGATACCGCTTGCGTTTATGCTATCCTGCCAAAGACAGGCCGAGCTGTCAAGTGCTTACATCCATCAGCCCTTGAACCTGAGATTTTTCACCAGCCACCTGACCTCTTCGACGAGCGCATCACTGGAGCCGTAGGACGCCTCGATGGTGGCCACACGGGTCTCTCTCGCTGCATCCTGGTCAAGGAGGCTGTTGACCGCCGGCGGGACCCGGATCTCGACGCTGGCTGACGGGGCAACGCTCGTGGTGGGTATCATGTTCTGCCCGGAGCCCAGGTCGTCGATCCGGTAGGTGATAGAGCTGGGGACCATAGCTTCCCCGTCCTGGTCGGTGAACGAGGCACGGATGTAGCTCGTCGTACCCTCGTTGACGATGGTAAGCGCCGTGATCATGGCCCTACGACAGGGTGATGGCCACGTCCACGGTCCAGGTCTGGCCGCTGGCCTTGGTGCCCTGGGCGCTCACCAGGCGGTTCAGGTTCACGGCATCATCGTTTGCCCCGTTGACCACGGTGAACTCGTTCCAGGAAAAGTTGGCCTCGGCGCTGCCGAACACGGCGCGGAACGTGACCGTCTGGTTGGACCGCGATGGATAGGTTGCCTCCATGCCCTTATAGACCTTGTTCGTGGTTGCCTGCAGGCCTGTCTGCGTGGCGGCGGCGGCAGTGGACGAATCTCCCACGCCGATCCGGGCGTTGGCATTGCTGAAAGCGGTGGGCGAACCCAGGCCGCACAGCAGGTCCAGCAGCGCACCGATGCCCTCGTTCAGGAGGAGGTTGCCGTCGATGCGGGAGACCTCGAACGGCTTGTCCTGGGCGAATGCCTCATCGTTGGCGTACTTCCTGATCGTCCAGACAGGGTGCCAGTTTGCCTTTTCCTTCAGAACCGCGTTTTGATTCATGTCATGCTCCTTTCAGTTGGTGGTTTCGTCAAGGCCGGTGGCAACACTGGCCTCCATAGACGGATGGGTAACGGTCGCACTGATCACGGGCACCGTGACCGTGACCGACATGCCGGGGCTTTTCAGGCTCGCCACGATGGCGCTCAGGCGGCGCGAGGTATAGCGGTAGACAACAGTGCACGCTTCTGTGCGTCCAATTCGTGTATCCTGACAAATTCGTCAGCGAGCGGGTGGTGAAAAGAATAGATCCTGTAGTCGTTGCCGCACCATGGAGTAAAGCATGATTGAAGGTTTGAGCCATATCACCTTGATTGTGCGGAACATCGAACGCACGGCCGGGCTGCTGCACGCGGTGTTCGATGCCCAAGAGGTCTATGACAGCCGGGGGAGGAACTTTTCGCTCGCCCGCGAGAAGTTCTTTATCATCGGCCATACCTGGATCGCCCTCATGCAGGGCGAATCCATATTGGAGCGCTCGTTTAACCATGTGGCGTTCAAGGTCGCGGATGAGGAGTTCGAAACCTATTTCGCGCGCGTGCAAGCCCTGGGCCTTGAGATCCTGCCCGGCCGCGCGCGTTCCCGGCGAGGGGCGTTCGCTCTCTTTCTACGACCACGACAACCACCTCTTCCAAGCTGCACACCGGTACGCTTGAAGAACGACTGCGCCACTACAGAATTACTATCATCGTTGACGGTTGTCAAACCACAGCCGGGCAAGCAGCGCCACGCCGATCAGCCCCCACAGCCAAACGATGACAGGCCCGAAGCGGGTATAGAAGGTCTGATAGGTGAGCTTGCGGATATCGGCCACGATCACACCCTCTTGCAGCAACCCCAGGCTCTGCACGATGCGGCCTTTGGGGTCGATGACGGCCGAGATGCCGTGGTTGACCGGCCTGACCAGATAGCGCCTGGTCTCGATGCTGCGGAAGGCCGACATGGCCAGGAGCTGCCTGGAGGCGGACCAGGTGGAGAACCAGGCGTCGTTGGAGGCGTTGACCAGGTAGGCCGCGCCCTGCCGGCACAGACGGCGCGACATGTCGGGGAAGAGGCTTTCGAAGCAGATCAGCACCCCGATGTCCTCGATAGGCCTGGCCTGCGCATCGGCCGTCGAAAAGTCGCTCACCCCCTCGGTCAGCTTGCCCACAAAGGGCTTCAAGAGCCGGGCCAGGGGGACATACTCGCCGAAGGGCACCAGGTGCACCTTGTCGTACGAGCCCATGATCAGGCCCTTGTCGAGCAGCCAGATGCGGTTGAAGTAGCGGGGGGGGCTCCCGAGCTCGACCGCCGGGCTGCCGATCAGCAGCCTGGCCGGGACCTCTTGCGAGAGCGCGACAACCTTGAGCGTGGGCGGCCAGTCCAGGAAGAGGTAGAAGTTGCAGGCCGTCTCCGGCCAGGCCACGATCCGAGCCCCCTGCCGTACGGCCTGCCGCGTCAGGTCCTCATAGCGGGCGACCGTGGATTCGATATTTGCCTCCAGCCACTTCTGGTCCTGCGGGATATTGGCCTGGGCGATGCCGACGCGCAACGCCTCGCCGACCGCAGGGACCGTGTGCATGCGCCACCCCCCCCAGGCCAGGCAGGCGGCCACGAGAGCGAGCGCCGCGGCCAGCGGCTTATAGTCCTTCTGGAGAAGCTTGTAGAGGGCCAGGTTGACCATCATGGCCAGACCGCTGATCAAATACACGCCGCCGAACTCCGCCACCTGGATCAAAGGTTTGACGGGATAGAATGCATATCCCAAGAGGCCCCAGGGAAAACCGGTCAGGGCATATGAGCGGAAAAGCTCCATCAGCACCCAGATCCCAGGCACGCTCACGACCGCCAGGCGCGTAGGCAGAAGCCCGGCCGCCGCGGCGGCGAAGATCCCCATATACAGGGCCAGATATGCCATGAGCCCCAGCAGTACCACGGCGGCAACCCCCAGGTTGAGGTAGCCGTAGATATTGACCACATAGCCCACCCAGTAGATCAGCCCGCCCCAGGCCACGATCCCGGCCACAAGCCCGTACAGGAAGGCCTCGCGCCAGGGGGCGTCCTTGACGGCAAAAAAGAGGGGCAGGCCGAACAGGCACGCAAACGGCCAGAGGTCATAGGCGGGGAACGCCAGGGCGTACAGCAATCCGGCCAGGGCGGCCAGGAGGATGTTCTTCAAGCGCTCGACCCCGCCGGAGGGTGTACGATGAGGCGCGAGATGCGCTTCTTGTCGGCCCCCACGATCTCGAACAGCATGTCGCCGTGCTTGAAGGCCTCGCCGGGTTTGGGTATGCGCTCGAGCCGTGAGGTGATGAAGCCGCCCACGGTGTCGTAGTCCCCTTCGGGGATCTCGACCGCGAAGGTCTCGGCGAATTCATAGATCGACATGGTGGGATCGACCTGGAACGTACCGTCTCCGCGGTCGACGACATATTCCTCGCTCTGATCGTCGCCGCGCATACCGCCGAAGATCTCGATCATGATGTCGTCCAAGGTGGTCAGTCCGTCCACGTTGCCGTACTCGTCGATGACAAAGGCCATCTTGCACTGCTTTTCCTTGAACTCGTTCAGGAGGTCGGTGAGCTTCTTGCCTTCCGGGACAAAGTAGGCCGGCTGCATCACGGCGCTGATCGGCACGGTCGCCAGCGACTCGCGGCAGAACTTCAGGATGTCCTTGGCGCGCACGATCCCGACGATATTGTCGACGTTCTTTTCGTAGACCGGGATGATGGAATAGCCGCTGGCGTTCATGACATCGATGACGTCATAGAGGCTTCGGGTGCTTTCCACCACGGCCATGTCCGCCTTGGGCACCATAATCTCGCGCACCGTGGTGTCCTTGAGCACGATGATGTTCTCGATGATCTCGCCCTGGTCTTCGTCGATGATGCCCTTTTCCTCGACCTCGTCGAGGATCTCCTGAATCTCCTGCTTGGCGTCCTTGCGCCTTTCCCCGCGCAGGAAGGTCTTGATGCGTTGTAAAACCGGTACGTCGTCCTTCTTATCGTTATTGTCCAAAAACGTCTCCTCGCTGGCAATCTATGTATCGCAATCCGTACGAACAGTCAATTGCCCGGCGGCGTCAGGTGCGCGAACACGCGGTGCGAAACCGGCGCCGGCGGTGAAAACGATCCGCTCCCCCGGCCTATGCCGGGGCGCCGGGGAAAGGCTCACCCGGCTCCAGCCCCGCTTGAAACCTTTTTGGGATCAGGCCTCAGGCCGGCCCGTGCTGACGAGGCCTGCGGCATCTCCATCACGGTCACTGGGAGGTCTTGAACTTGCGCACATCCTCTGCCAGGATTTCGGCGGCCCGCCGCAGGTTCTCCATGGTCTGCGCGAGCTCCTGCACGGTCGAGGCGTTATGCTGGGTGGAATCATCGATATGGGCGATCGAGCGGCTCAAGCCATCGATATTCTGGGTCTGCTCCACGCTGGCGCTGCCGATCTGAGCCATCATGCGGAAGAAGAATTCCATGCGCGACATGAGGTCTTCCATCGCGGCGGAGGTCTTCTTCATCATCTCGTCGCCGTTCTGGATGCGCCCGACCGTGCCCTCGATCAGGGCCTTGATCTCACCGGCGGCCTGCGCCGAACGCTGCGCCAGGGACCTGACCTCGCCCGCCACCACGGCGAAGCCCTTGCCGTGCTCGCCGGCCCGGGCCGCCTCCACCGAGGCGTTCAGGGCCAAGAGGTTGGTATGAAAGGCCACCTCGTTGACGGTCAGCACGATATCGCCTATTTTACGCGAGTCCTGCGAGATGCCTTGGATGGCCTGGCCCAGGGCCGAGAAGACCTCTTTGCTCTGGTCGATGAGCCTGGTGATCGCATCCGAGCCGGCCTGCCCCTCCCGGATAAGGTCGGCGTTGTTCTTGATGGTGGCGTTCATTTCTTCGATCGAGGCCGATATCTCCTGCACCGAGGAGGCCTGTTCGCGGGTGGCGTGGGTCAGGTTGTCCGACCCGGCGCTCACCTCCTCCACGGCGCGGTGCAGGTCCTGGGAGGTGGCGCGCACGTGACTGACGATCTGCTCGATATCGTCCATAAAGGCATTGAACCAGAAGGAAAGCTCGCCCATCTCGTTCAATCCGGTTATCTCCAGGCGCTTGGTCAGGTCTCCCTGGCCTTTGGCCATGTCCTTGAACAGGACCGACATGGTTTCCACCGACAGCGGCAGGTTCTTCATGAGCAGCAGACCGCATAATACGGCCAGCAGAAGGGTCTCGATCATGACGGCATAGAACCCCGACTTCAGGGATGCCAGGTTGAGCCCCGTAGCGGTTGAGAGGTACAGCAGACCGGTGATCATGAACAGAGGCGGGATGGCGATCAGGATAATGCTGGCCAGGGTTTTCTGGCTGAAGCTCAGATAGAACAGGCGCTTGCCGCTGTCGAGCACGCCTTTCAGGCCGGTCCTCCGGTAGAAGCCGGCCAGGCTGTTCTCCGAGATCAGGTAGATGATCGGGACCGTCAGGAGACCGACCATGATGGTGGCATCCATGGCAAAATAGAAGTCAGGCAGGCTGATGTAGTGCAGGAGGTAGAGCGGCAGGGCCGCAACGAGATTGCCGATGAGGGCGAAGCGCACAAAGACGACCATGGCCTCGGCCAAGGGCATGATGGAGAGCGAGCGCACGGCGTTTCGCACCTCTTCGATGGAAGGGTTTTCTTGTTCCATGACCCGCAAGGCCGGCCTGACCAGGATATACTTGGTCAAAACGCCCAAGACTAGGTCGATATTGGCCGCCATGCCGACGGCCAGGGCCACATACTGGAAATTCTCCATAACCCCGTCGGAGATAAACCTGAAGAGGAAGACGACCACCGGCGTCAAAATGAGAATGACGGCCGTCTCCTGGAAGAACAGCGGACGAACGAACAGTGCCCTGGTGCTTGCTTTCATGGTTTCCCCTCCCCCGGCAGCGGACACCCTTCCCTGCCGCCAGCATATCCTGAACGTATCGGTGTCATGCGCCCCGGTTCTCTATACCCGAGCTCGACGTGATGGTAGCGCCGCCCCGACCGGCAATCACGCTCTTGCGGTTACCTGCCGGGGTCCTGAAGCTGCGTGGCCCCCAGGATGAGATCGATCCGGACCGACTTCGGCTTGAGGGTCCTGCTGTTCCAGAACATCACCTTCTCAGGCAGGGCCGGTATCTGGTACAGTCTCGCGATGCGGCCCCTTTCGACGGTGGGATATCCGGCCACCACCGCGACATATCGCGCGCCTTCGGCCCGGTCGATCGTCATCGTGACATCCTGCCCGGGTTTCGCGATAATGCGTGTGCCCTCGGCCATGCTGAGGTCGAACACCTCGCACTCCTGCAGTTCTCTCAGCCCCACCTCATCGCCTGCCAACTTGTTGAATGCCTCGGTATTCTTCAACTGGTACACGCACAGCGCCAGGTTTTGCGGCTTTCTGTTCCTGAGATTGAGCTTCCTGTCGCTCTTGAAATTGAGCATTATGGCATCCTTCTCGTATGTCCAGATGGACGCCGTCTCCTGCTGCTTGCCTGTCGTAGCGCAGGCGCAGGCAAAGACCGCCAGAAAGAGACTCCAGATGATGACCTTCCTCATGGTGCGTTTCCCTCCCGAATGAGGATGATTACCTGGCCGCAGCGCCGGCACTTCAGGAATTGAGCGCCGAAAGACGGAGAGATCTGCTGTGCGGCGCCGCAGGTATTGCACACAACGGCCTGCCAGGACCCCGGAATGCGTGTCGCTTGCTGGAACTGGGCCTTGGGGGCCATACCACGGGGCTCAGGCCCGGCCGACTGGCCCATATCCCGGCGCGAAAAGGCCGCGGCGCCTCGCAGCGTGTCTTGCGTTTCCTGAGGGCCGGGGGCAGTCACGCGATGTTCGCGGTTGCAGCGCGGGCAGTTGATCCGATCCGCGTGCCAGTGAGGAGGCACCTTGAGCTTCATGCCGCACGCGCAGGCAATGAAGGTGAAGGCGTTCATGCCCCTGATGATGTCGGCGGCATGCCGGGCATCGATCGAATCCGTACCGGCACCGTCGGCGGCCCCCCGCACCTCCACCCGCTCGCCCGCCCTCAAATCGGCCGTGGGGATCAGGGGCGCGCGGGTCTTGGTGACGGACCAGTAGGCCTTGACGTAATCGCTGATCGCCGCCCCCCTGGTCATGGCGCGCAGGATCTTGATCCTCTCTGTGAGCGGCGGATGCGTGGCGAACAATCCGGCGGCAAGATCCTGCTTATACGGGTTGACGATATAGAACGGGGCGGTAGCGGCCGGGGCGGTGGTGCTCCTTACGGGGGCGCGCATGATCTTCTCCAGGGCGGATGCCAGGCCCTCCGGGTAGCGCGTCAGACGGGCGCTGGTGGCGTCGGCCAGATACTCGCGTCGGCGGCTGATGGAGAAGTAGAGGATGCGCACCAGCAGAGGGCTCAGGATAAGGAAGAGCACGGCGATCAGTATGACCGCCACGGCGGCCGCGCCCCCGCGTTTGCCCGAGCGTGGAGGGCGGTAGCGGCCGATGGGGGCGAAACGCGCGGTCTTCCAGAACACATCGGAGAGAAGGGTTACCGCCCCCAGCATGGTGGCGGCCACGGTCAGGTACAACACGTCGCGGTTGAGGATATGCCCCATCTCATGCGCCACGACGCCCTGGAGTTCATCGCGGGTGCAGACGGCCAGCAGGCCAGCGGTCACACAGATCATGGCACGCTCGGGCGACTTGCCCAGGGCGAAGGCATTGGGCGAAGGGTCATCCACGATGTAGACCTTCGGCATGGCCGGCAGGGCCCCCGCGATCTTCATCTCCTCGACCACATTGATCAGCTGGGGAAACTTATCGCTGTCCACCTCATGTGCCCCGGCCAGGCTCAGGAAGATCTGGTCGGAGCCGACCAGGCTGACCAGCAGCAGAACGGCCCAGACGATCAGGGCACACCCTAGCCCGACCATGCCGGCCGGGTCACCCCACACACCGTGGCCGGTATCGCCCAGGACGGGGGTGATCCGGAAGAAGGCTGCATAGGCAATGCCGAAGAAGTAGCCGCACAACGCCAGGACCACGCCCATGGACACGACGAGGACGACGGTGCGGCGCTTGTTGGCGGCGATTATCTGCCAGAACATCGGCGCAGGCTAAAAGCTTACCTTCGGCACGGCCTTGTCGGCCGCGTCATCAAGCTCGAAGAACTGTTCCTTGCGGAAATAGAAGATGGTGGCTACGATATTGGACGGGAACATCTCCACCTTGTTGTTGAGGAACAGGACCGCGTCGTTGTAGGCCTGGCGCGCGAAGGCGATCTTGTTTTCGGTCGAGGTGAGTTCTTCCTGCAGGGCCAGGAAATTCTGGTTGGCCTTCAGCTCGGGATAGCCCTCGGCCACGACCATAAAGCGCGTCAGCACATTCGTCAGCTCGGTCTCGGCCTTGGAGATGTCCGCCACCCCCTTGGCGCCGCTGGCGGCCGCGCGCGCCTGCGTGACGGCCTCCAGGGTCTGGCGCTCATGCTGCATATAGCCCTTGGCCGTCTCGATCAGGTTGGGGATAAGGTCGTGCCTGCGTTTGAGCTGCACATCGATCTGGCTCCAGGCGTTCTTGACCTGGTTGCGCAAACCGACCAGCGCGTTGTAGACCGCGATGAAGAAGAATGCAGCGGCAGCAATCAGGATCAACACGATAATAAGCACAAGACTTCCCGTTGTCATACACACCCCCTTGAGTCTTTCCTGGCGGCGAACATCTCATCCAGGAGCCGTATCAAGCGGCTTTGCCTGCCCTCATGACACGCGGCGCTCAGGATCTTGCGCAATTCACCGGCATCGGTCCAGATGCCGTGCGCGCCGCAGCGATCGAGCACCACGGAATCGCCCATTCCCATCAATACTTTTTCCATTCTCCGGCCGCAGAGCGGACAGCGCCGGGTCTTCTCGTCCACGTTCACGCCTTCCATGTTCAGAAACTCATCGCCTTGGCCGGACACAAGCCGCTCGATTTCACCGTTATCAAGCCAGATCCCGCCGCAGCTATAACAGTAATCGACCTCGATGTCGCAAAAATCAAGCGTGACCAGGCCCCGGCCGCAATGCGGACACAGCATCAGCTTCCTCCTCGCAGGCGCGCCATCAAAGGATCTCCTCCAGGATCTTCACCGCATCGGCCACCAGTCTCGGACAGATATCCAGGAAGACCCCCTTCTGCTTGGCCTCTTCATAGCCTTGAGGCGTGCTGATGTCGCATCCGATCAGGTCCCGGCACAGTACCGTCCCGTGCAGCGAGCGAAAGCGCACGGCCAGTTCCTTTACGAGCGCGTAAGTCCTATCGCGCGCCTCATTGTCTTCGGCCCTGATCTTTCCATATTTGAGGCCGATAGCCATGCAGGCGCCGCTGACGGCGCCGCACGGCCCGCCCATGCGCATGCCGCCTCCGAAACCGCAGGCCAGACGCAATGCGTTTGTCCTTTCCAGTCCGAAATCCTCGGCAAAAACCGTCAATACGGCCTGGCTGCAGTTGAACCCGTCACTGAATAGCCGCTTGGCCTGTAGCGCCCTGTCCATAAACCTCCCTCCTCACCCATTTTACCCCACAGCGGGGTTCAAAGCTTATCGGCATTTCAGCGCCCCGGCCATAACGGCCCAAACCCGGCCTCGGTAGGCCGGATGAACCGATTTCCTCCGGAAGCGCTCCAGGCTTCAGGCGCCGGGGAAATTGTCCCATCAGTATCTATCGGATACCGAAGATTATTATGGTATCGCATATAATTTATTGGGTAGTATTGACAATCGCAACGGTGTCATTATCATTATCTTTTGTCATCTTGGTGTATCCTCTGAGACACAAATCCATACGAGGAGGTTTTCTATGAAAAGATTCATGGTTATCGTATCGGCGGTGCTTCTGTGCGCGGTGCTGGCGAGTGTTGCCCTGGCCGCCTTCCCCAAGGAGGCCCACAAGGTGGAGGGCGTGCTCAACATCAACAGCGCCACGGTCGACGAGCTGAAGATGCTGCCCGGGGTCGGGCCGGGGATCGCCAGGGACATCGTGGCCTACCGCCAGGCCAAGGGGCCGTTCAAGAATGTCGCCGATCTGGACAAGGTCAAGGGGATCGGCAAGAAGAAATTCGAGGAGATCAAACCCTACTGCACCCTCGAGGGGAAGTCCACGCTCAAGGTCATCAAATGACCGCGGCTGGGCAGGGGATGCCCGGCCTCTCTTAGGTCTTTGATCCGGACACCTGCCTGAGCTCCTTGAAGAGCCGTTTCTGCTCGGCGCTCAGCTCCCTGGGGATGACGATCTTGATCTGGGCCAGGAGATCCCCTTTATTGGCCAATCCCCTGCCTTTGAGACGCAACCGCTGGCCGGAGGAGACTCCGGCCGGCACCTTGAGATTGACATTGCCGTCCAGGGTCTCGATCTCGGTGGTCGTACCCAGGGCCGCATCCCATGGCGTGATGGGGACATCCACAACGATATCGGAACCTTCAAGCTTATAGCGGCCGTCCGGAGCGATCCTCAGTTTCAGGTACAGATCCCCGCCGCGATGCCCCTGACCGGCAAGGCGGATCTTCATGCCGTCATGGGCGCCTTGCGGTATCTTGATATTGAGCCGTTTCGAACCTTCAGGCCCCTGGAGCACGACCTCCTTGACGCCGCCCTTGTGGACCTCATCCATACGGACCTCGAGCTCGGTCTCGCTGTCCATTCCGCCACGGGGTTGCGAGGCCCGGAACAGGTCTTGTTCATCCATGCCCATGGAGCCGCCCATACCCCCCATGGAGCCGAACAGGGTTTCGAAGAAATCCGAGAAGCCGCCGCCTCGGCCGCCGGTGTGGGGAGACGCGCCACCGAAATCGAATGAGAAGGTGCGGCCTTGCCGCCGGCTGCCCTTGCCCCCGAAGCCGAAGAACTGCTCAAAGCCCGGCGGCGGGGTGAAGTTCTGCCCCTGTTGCCAGGAGCTCCCCAAGGCATCGTAGCGGCTGCGCTTTTCGGGATCGCTCAAGACCTCGTGGGCCTCGTTGATCTCCTTGAAGCGCTGCTCGGCCGAGGCGTCGTCCTTGCAGGTGTCGGGATGGCATTTGCGCGCCAGCTTGCGGTAGGCCTTCTTGATCTCCTCCGCGGTGGCATTCCGGTCTACGCCTAATATTTTATAGTAGTCCTTGTACTCCACGAATCCCTCTCTGGCCTGTTTTGTAGTGTTACCCTCTCAGGAAATCAATAGGCGGCCTGCTTTTCCGGCCCTAAAACCGATTCTCGAGCGGGGCAAGCACCTGGGAGGGGATTCCCTCAAGGTCGGGGGTGAAGAAGCCTTTGCCCTCCAAACTCTTCACCGCCTGCGCCAGGAACGTTTGGGCAAGATCGCGGCTCTGTTTGAGAACGGCGGGGCTGACGTGCGGGATGATCTCGCGGCACCAGTCTTCAGGCGTGGAGTTCTGGTTCAGATGCGCCATCAACGATGGGTTCTCGCGGAAGATGTAGATGAGCGGCAGGGTGGATTTGCGCTCGGCGATATCATTGTAGGCATCCTTGTCATCCTGTTCGACCGGGGCGACATTGATGATGTCGTCGACGATCTGAAAGGCCATGCCGATGGAGCGGCCGAATTGAGCCAGGACATCCACCTCCTCGGCCGGCAGACCCGCGATGATGCCGGGCGCCATGGTGCACAGCTCGAAGAGCGCGGCGGTCTTAAGGTAGATGATCTCCAGATATACGTCCAACCGATCATGAAAGGCCGCGGCGTGATCGATCTCGAGGAGCTCGCCCTCGGCCATCTTCTTGATGGTCTTGACGATCTGCGAGGCCAGACGGACGTTGTCCAGCGAAAATACGATATCCAGCGCCGAGGCCGACAGGTAGTCGCCCGCCAGCAGGGCCGGCTTGTCGCCGAAGACCTGGTTGGCGGTGGGGCGTGCGCGCCGGATCTCGGTGCCGTCGACCACGTCGTCATGCA
>JAKQBR010000384.1 GCA_029574005.1 Deltaproteobacteria bacterium
ATCTGGGTCAGGGCATGATTGACTGGTTTTCCGATCTGCCGTTGGCCGCACTCCCCCCTCATCTGCCAGAGGACCTCGGCCACCTGGCCGATACCCGTGGGGCCGACGGGATGCCCCATGGAGATCAGGCCGCCGCTCGTGTTGACGGGGTGCTTTCCGGTGACGGCAGTCACGCCGCCTTCGACCAGTCTGCCCCCCTGCCCCGTTTTGCACAGGCCGAGCGCCTCCACGTACATGATCTCCTCGATCGTGAAGGCATCGTGCAGTTCGATGAGGTCCAGGTCTTCCGGGCCGATGCCGGCCTTTTCGTAGGCCTCGCGGGAGGCGCGCCTGGTCAGGGTGATGAAGAAGTCGCCGTCTTCCGGCGTGCTCCTGTTCACTGATGCCGCCACGGTCGGGCACGGCTTGTCGGTGTAGTTCCGTGCCGCCTCCTTTGCGCACACGATGACCGCTGCCGCCCCGTCGTCCATGGGGCAGCAGTGGAGCACGGTCAGGGGATCCTCCACCATGCGGGCATTGTTGGCCTGCTCGAGCGTGCAGGGCTTCTGGAAGTGCGCATAAGGATTCAGGCTCGCGTTGAAATGGCTCTTGACCGAGACCTGACCGAGCTGTTCGCGCGTGACGCCGAACTCTTTCATGTAGTGCCGGGCAATGCCGGCGAAGTACTGGACCGGCAGCACGGTCCTGAACTTCGCGTCCACTCGTTGGTCTTCCGGCTCCGGCCGAGGCTGTGCGGGCACGGGCGGTGCAACGTTCGCAGGCTGCGGCTGGCCGGGGTTGGACACGGGCGGCGGCGCCAGGAGCTGAGAGCCGAGCTTATCGACACCGAAGGCGAGCACCACGTCGTTCTGGCCGGAGGCCACGGACAGGTACGCCTCCCTGAATGCAGACGATCCGCTGGCTGAGGCGTTTTCCACGACAGTGATGCCGAGGCCCGTGTATCCCATCTGGTTGCAGATGGCATGCCCCCCGGACACACCGGGCTGCACCGTGCCGCAGTAGGCGGCCTCGATGTCCTTCCAGGCCATGCCGGCATCCTTGAGCGCCAGCGAGATCGCCTCCGTGCCCATGTCGATCGTGTTCTTATCGGGAAAAATCCCGTAGCGATGGAGCCCTGCGCCGATGACAACAACATCTCTCATGATGAACCCCCTCCTGATGCCAATGCTGTTTCACGTACGTATATACAGATATCTCTTGTATGACAATAGGATACGATGATTATATGCCTGGATATGTGATCGTGGAATAAATGGTTTCTGACCCCAGTTATTCCCGGGTTATGCGCTACAGGCTTCGCTTGTAACTGGTGACATCCGTCATGACCATGATAAGGCAGTCTTCCTCCCCATACTTCATGGGGCCTGACGAGACGAATACATCGGCCACGGTGCCGTCTTTCTTCTTCAGCCGCTGCTTCCTGAGATCGGCTGGGGGGACACCAGCGTTGGATTTGCCGTTGAAGAAGAAATCGTCGAGCCCCACCGGGAGCTTCAGCTCGACCGGGGTCTTTCCGATGATGTCGCGGATCTCGTGGCCGCTCAAAGTACAGAAGGCCTGGTTGGCGAACGTGAACCTGGTATC
>JAKQBR010000052.1 GCA_029574005.1 Deltaproteobacteria bacterium
TGTCGGCGACAGGCCCTTTCCGCATTGCCGCTGGCACGATTGTGTGCTATGCAAGAGGGTCTAAGAATCGCAGAGGAGCAAAATAACATGGAACACCACACCTTCACCGGCACGCAGAGCTATGTGCTCGACCCCGAGCTGGCCAAGATCGTCAACGCCAGCATCAAGCTGGAGATGCCGCTCTTATTAAAGGGCGAGCCGGGCACCGGCAAGACCCTCCTAGCGCACGCCATAGCCGAGAACCTCAAGCTGCCGCTGATCATCCTCAACGTGAAGTCCAGCATGAAGGCGGTCGAGGCCCTCTACCAGTATGACACCCTCACCCGATTGAACGACAGCCGCTTCGGCGACTCCACACGGGACGTCAGCCGCATTGAGGACTATATCAAGATGGGCAAGATCGGACAGGCCTTCACGGCCGATTCCAAAGTCGTCCTCTTGATCGACGAGATCGACAAGGCCGACACCGACTTTCAGGACGACCTCCTGGACGTGCTGGACCAGATGAGTTTTGACATCATTGAGATCGACCGTACCATCCGGACTAACCATAGGCCGATTCTCATCATCACCTCGAACGCCAAGAAGGACCTCTCGGATCCGTTCCTCGGCCGCTGCATCTTCCACCACATCGCATTCCCCGACCGCGAGATGATGACCAAGATCGTTCTGGCCCATTTTCCGGACATCAACCGCAAGGTGAGCGAGGCCTGCATCGAGACCTTCTACCGGCTCAGAGATATCAAGGGCGTCGAGAAGAAGCCCGCGACCCGTGAGCTCATTAATTGGATCAGGATCCTCCTCATGGACCCTGACTTCGACCCGCAATACCTTTCCAAGAAAGAGATCCCCTATCTGGGGGTGCTCTTTAAAAAGAGCGAGGACTACAAAGCAGCCCAGCGCTATGCCGGCAACTGTTGAGGGAGCAACGGCGTAAGTCCTGAGGAGCGAGCATGTTCGCCGAGTTCTTCTACACCCTGAGAGACCGGGGCGTTCCCCTTTCGCCCACGGGATTTCTGCGCCTGCAGGAGGCCCTGGACAAGGGCCTCATCTGCTCACTGGACGATCTCTATAGCATCTCGCGCGCCGTTATGATCAAGTCTGAACGCTATTTCGACACCTACGACCGCGTCTTTGCCCATTTCTTCCAAGGCGCCGAGCTGGAGGCCCTGCAGGGAGACGAGGTCGACCGGGCCATCCAGGCCCTGCTCGAGGAATGGCTCAAGGAACCCATGGTCATGGCGGAGTTCCTGGGCTTAAGCGAGGATGAAATCAAGCGCATGAGCCCCCAGGAACTGGAGGAATACTTCCGCAGACGCCTCGAAGAACAGATGGAACGCCATGATGGCGGCAACAAATGGATCGGCACCGGGGGGACCTCGCCCGTGGGCCATTCGGGCTTCCACCCCGGCGGCATGCGCGTGGGCGGCGCCTCACGCCATCAATCCGCCATCAAGGTGGCACTGGAACGGCGTTACAAGGACTATACCCTGGAGACCCGGCTGGGCCCCTCACAGATCTCGGATGCCCTGCAGCGCCTGCGCCACATGGTGCCCGTCGGCCCCAAGGATACGCTCAACATCGACAAGACCATCTACCAGACCATGAAGAACGGCGGCGAGATCGAGATTGTCTTCGACCGGAGACTGCGCGACAAGCTCAAGGTCATCATCATGATCGACAACGGCGGCTACTCCATGGACCCCTACGTTCATGTGGTACAGGTCCTGTTCAATCACGCCAAGAACCAGTTCAAGGACGTCAAGTTCTTCTACTTCCACAATACCATCTATTCCCGGGTCTGGGCCGACCCCCAGCGGCATGACAAACCCGTGGCCGTTGATGATTTCACCCGCTACGACCCCGAAACGCGCCTTATCATCGTCGGCGACGCCTCCATGGCGCCCTGGGAGCTCTACAGCCGCCACGGCAATATCTACTATAATTCACCGCAACAGAAGCCCAGCCTGGACCGCTTGGAATTTCTTGCCAAAACCTTCAAACATAGTGTATGGCTGAATCCGAAGTTTGCGTATACGTGGCCGAACACCGAGACGATCGCGTCCATCGGGGAGATATTCCCCATGTTCGAGCTGACATTGTCCGGCCTTGAGGAGGCGGTAACGTCCCTGATGCGTAAGCTTTGACAGAAGGAAATGCGCCCGTAGCTCAGTTGGATAGAGCGTAGGCCTCCGGAGCCTAAGGTCACAGGTTCGATCCCTGCCGGGCGCACCACCTTATTTCTTGAAGGCCAGCCCCCTGCGACAGACTACGCCGCAGGGGGCTGGCGTGTTATTGAAGGTTCCAGGCCACGTCGAAGCCGTCACGAACGGCATGGGCGATGCGTCCGATCTTGCGGGCATCGCCGATGGTGTAGAGCCTGACAAAATGAGGTCTGAGCTCCTTGGCGAGCTTGTCGTTGCTGCGCACGCCTACGGCCAGGACGACATGATCGACGGCATGCTCCATGCGCTGGCCGGTCTTGGTGTCTTCCAGGATGATGCCGCCCGTGGTGATCTTCACCAGCTTATGGCCGCTGATAAACTCGGCATTATACGCCTTCAGCCGGGGAAGGACATCGTCCAGATGTTGGGAATGCGCACCGGGACCGATCTGGTCCATCATCTCCACCACCAGCACACGGTTGCCTTCCTCGCAGAGCTTCTCCGCGGTTTCGAGTCCGGTCATGCCCGATCCGATCATGGCCACGCGCTCACGCGTCAGCTTAACACTGCCGTCCAGGATCTCGGTGACGGTGCAGACATGGGGCTGATCGGCGCCATCGATGGGCGGCCGGATGGCGCTGCCCCCGGTTGCCACGATGATGGCATAGGGATCAAGGGCCTGGATATCGGCCAAGGTTGGGGAGCTGTTGAAGCGGATCTCGGCGCCGTTCTTGACGGCCGCATGGTACAGATCCGTGAAGCACCAGTTGATCTTATCCTTCTTTGGCGGCTTATTGGCAAGCTGGAGCTGGCCGCCCACCTCGGCGTTCTTTTCGAACACGATGGGCTTGAACCCGCGCAGGCCCAGGATCTCGGCGGCCGAAAGACCGGCCGGCCCGGCCCCGATGACGACCACCACGCGGCCATCCCCATTCTTTTGCGGTACGGCCGTTTCACGTTCGCGGCCCAGGCGTGGGTTGACGGCGCATTCGAGCGGCTCGCCGTGGGTGGCATTATTCAGGAAGGATTCAAAGCACCAGAGGCAGCAGATACAGCGCTTGATGTCGGAAGCGCAACCGGCGCTTACCTTGTTTGTCCAGGACGGGTCTGCCAGGTGCGGCCGGCCCAGACACACGAAATCCTGGCAGCCTTCGGCGATCTGGGCCTCGGCCTGTTCCGGGCTCCTGATCAGGTTGGCGGCCAGGACCGGGATCTTGACGTTGTCCTTGACGGCCTTGGCTAGATTCTTGCGCCAGCCTGGGTCATAGGAGATGGGTTCAAGCCAGTAGTTCATGGTCTCATAGTTGCCGGACGAGACATCGATGGCGTCAACCCCGGCCTGCTCCAGGCGCTTGGCGATCCGGACGCCCTCGTCCAGCTCGATGCCCTGGCCCGGCTGGCCGATGCAGCGGTAGAATTCGTCCACGGACAGGCGCACGGCGATCGGGAAATCCGGCCCACACAGGCTGCGGATGCCGCTGATGATCTCCAGGATGAAGCGCATGCGGTTTTCAAAGGACCCGCCGTATTCATCCGTGCGCTTATTGGTATGGGGGCTCAAGAACTGCTGGATAAGATAGCCGTGGGCGGCGTGCAACTCGACGCCGTCGGCGCCGGAGAGCTGAACCCGGTGGGCGGCCTTGACGAAGTCCCGGATCAGGCCCTTGACTTCCCCGTGCCGCAAGGCCCGGGTCTTCTGCTTCGAGTAGGCACAAGCCACGGCCGATGGCGCCACGACTGCCGGCACCATGCCGGTACGGGCGAACTTCTCGGCGGCCGGGACGAGCTTGAAGAAATATTTCCAGTAGCCGGGCCAGACCCTTCCGATCAGTTCCATGGCCGGCCAGGACCCGATCATAAGTGAATTGCTCTGGCGTCCGGGATGGTGGAGCTGGCAGAAGATCTTGGTGCCATGGGCATGCACGCGCTCGACCATCCGCCCAAAGGGCGCGATGTGCCGGTCGCTGCTCATGGCCAGCTGACGGGGCAGGCCGGCGCCGTGACGTTCGTTGACGCGCGTGATGCCGGTTATGAGCAGGCCCAGTCCGCCTTTGGCGCGCTCCTCGTAATACCCGATGAGCTGTTCCGAAGGCGTGCCGTCGAAATTGGCCATGCCCACTTCCAGAGGGGGCAGGACCACCCTGTTGCGTGTAACGACCTTGCCGATTGAACCTGGTGATAATAAGTGTTCGTAACCCATGTCCATTCTCCTTGATGCGATCACTTGTTGGGTGAGGATAGTATTGTTGCATACTGCAATTAATTGCGATTGTCAAGCGCGCCCTCAAAGACCGGCAAGCCCCCCCAAACAGTGGTACGAATTTCGCATACAACTCTGCCGATGGCGAAAGAGAGCGAAGAGGGTCAGGAACGAACTGAACAACCAACCGGCAAGCGCATACAGGATGCGCGCGACAAGGGACAGGTCGCCAAGAGCACCGAGGTCTCGACGGCCTTCCTGTTCCTTGTCAGTGTTTTGGCGTTCTACTTCTATATTCCTTCGGTAGCCAGACACCTTTCATCCATTGTCCGCTACTATATGGGCAATCTCATGCTCTGGAACGGCAGCCAGGAATCGGCCATCAGCATCTTTACCAGCGGCGTCGTCCAGCTTGCAATCCTGCTGCTCCCCATCCTGGCCATCTTCATGGTCGTTGGCCTGATATCAAATATCGTGCAGATCGGGTTCAACGTCAGCGGCGAACCGCTTATCCCCAAGTTCTCCAAGCTCAATCCCATTACCGGCTTTAAGAACAAGTTCATGTCGCTGCGCAGCCTGGAGCAGCTCGTCAAAAGTCTGGTGATCCTTCTCATCTTCTCCTTGGTGGCCTACCGGGCTATCCGGCGCGAGCTGCCGATCTTCCCTCCCTTATTGAACAGCGACGTAAGCGTCATTGCGCTGACGCTTTTCCGGGCCGTCATGCGGCTCCTGTGGGACTCCCTGTGGATGTTCATCCTGATCGCGGTGGCGGACTTCGCCTTCCAGAGGTGGCAGCACACCCAGGACCTCATGATGACCAAGCAGGAGGTCAAGGAAGAACACAAACAGAGCGAGGGCGATCCGCGGGTCAAGAGCCGCATCCGATCCCTCCAGTTCCAGATGGCCAGACGGCGCATGCTGAAGGCCGTGCCCAAGGCCACCGTGGTGATCACCAACCCCACGCACTTGGCGATCGCGTTGCAATATGAGCGGGGCAAGATGATCGCGCCCCTGGTCGTGGCAAAGGGCGCCGGTTTCGTGGCTGAAAAGATCAAGGAAGAGGCCCGCAAACACTCTATACCGATCATGGAGAACAAACCGCTGGCGCAGGCCTTGTTCAAGGCCGCCGACATCGGCGACTACGTGCCCGAAGAACTATACCGGGCCGTGGCCGAGGTCATGGCGTATGTCTACCGCCTCAAGCCCGGGATCGGATTATAGCGCGGGACGCAAGGAGCACAACGCATGGCAAGAGCAGACATCTTACCGTTCAAGGCCTCGGAAAAATTTACAACCGACATGCTCATGGGCATCGGCGTCCTGCTGGTGTTGGTCATCATCCTGGTCCCGTTGCCGACCTTTGCCCTGGACATCCTCCTGACCTTCAGCATCGCCTTGGCCATCATCATCCTCACGGTCGGCATGTATACGACCAATCCTCTCAATTTCTCCGTCTTCCCCTCGCTCCTGCTCGTGGTCACCCTGTTCCGGCTGGCGCTCAACATCGCCTCCACCCGCCTGATCCTGTTGCACGGTTCCGAGGGCGATCTGGCCGCCGGCCAGGTGATACGCGCCTTCGGACAGTTCGTGGTAGGCGGGAGCTATGTCGTGGGTATGGTGGTGTTCGTCATCTTCGTCATCATCAACTTCGTGGTCATCACCAAGGGCGCCACGCGCATCGGCGAGGTGACCGCCCGCTTCACCTTGGACGCCATGCCGGGCAAACAGATGGCCATCGACGCCGACCTGAACGCCGGCATGATAACCGAAGAAGATGCCCGCGCGCGACGCGAAAAGATTTCTCGTGAAGCTGAATTTTACGGCGCCATGGACGGCGCAACGAAGTTCGTGCGCGGCGATGCCATCGCAGGGATCATCATCGTGGGCATCAATATCGTGGGAGGCATCATCATCGGCGTCCTGCAGATGAAGATGCCCTTTGGTGATGCCCTCAAGACATTTACCCTCTTGTCGATCGGCGACGGTCTGGTGGCCCAGGTCCCGGCCCTGCTCATCTCCACCGCGGCCGGTATCATCGTGACCCAGTCCACCTCGGATAAGTCCCTGGGCAAACTCTTGCAGGAACAGCTTTCCTTCCAACCCGTAGCGATTATGAGCTCGGCCGGCATCGTCTTCTTCTTCGGGCTTATGCCGGGCATGCCGCACATCTCCTTCATTCTGATCGCGGCCGGCATCGCCGCTCTGGCATGGATAAGCATGCGGGCCAAGGTCGAGGAGCGGGAGGAGGAGCCCCCTGCGGCGGAAGAAGAGCTCACCACCGAGACGCTCCTGCCAATGGATGTGTTGGAGTTCGAGGTCGGCTATGGGCTCATCCCCCTGGTGGATACATCGCAGGGCGGCGAACTCTTAAGCCGCATCAAAGGCATGCGCCGACAGGTGGCCGGGGAGCTGGGGATCATCGTACCGCCCATCCATGTGCGCGACAACCTCGAAATCAAGCCCAACGAATATCGGCTGCTGCTCAAAGGCTCCGAGGTGGCGCGCGGCGAAGCCATGGTGGATAGGTTGCTGGTCCTCAATCCCGAGGACGTCCAAACCGATATCGCCGGCATACCCGTAAAAGAACCGGCCTTCGGCCTGCCGGCGCTGTGGATCAAGAAGGCCGACAACGAACGCGCTCAGCTTTCCGGCCTCACGGTCGTGGATCCGGCCACGGTTATCGCCACCCATCTGACCGAGGCGATCAAGAGCGGTTCTCATGAGCTCATGGGCCGTCAGGAACTGCAAGCCATCCTGGATACGGTTTCCAAGACACACCCCAAGGTCGTGGAAGAGCTCGTACCGGGTATCCTGCCCGCCGGTGTCATTCTGCGGGTGCTCAAAAACCTTCTCAAGGAACGGGTCTCAATCAAGAATATGCTCACCATCTTGGAGACGCTGGCCGAGTATGGGGTGGTGGTCAAGGATCCCGATTTTTTGACGGAGTATGTCAGACAAGCCCTCATGCGTATCATCGCGCGGCCGTATGTCAAGAATGACACCATCAACGTGGTGGCTCTGGATCCCGCTATAGACGCCCTTGTCGTGAATTCCATCCATCGCACCGAACATGGTGCGTATCTTGCATTAGACCCCGACAGGACCCAGAAGATACTGCTGGCACTGACCAAGGAGGTAAATAAGGTGAGCAAGCAAGGCATCGTTCCGGTGTTGCTGACATCGCCCATGACCAGGGCGCATATCAAGCGACTGTCCGAACGCTATATGCCGGAGCTGGTAGTGCTCTCCCACAACGAGATTCCTCCGGACGTGGGCATTAAAAATATGGGGATGGTACGCATAGATGCAGATAAAAACATATAAAGCCGCCTCCATGAAAGAGGTGCTTGCACAGATCAAGACCGAGATGGGCCCCCATGCGGTCATCGTTTCCACGCGCCAGGTCAACGACAACAGCTATGGCCTTATGACCAAGCCCGTGGTGGAAGTTACGGCGGCCGTGGATTACGACCAGATGCGTGTCGCTCCCGGCAAGCCGCTCAAGGCCGTGCCGCCCGTGTCCATGCCGGACGAAGTTGAGCCACGCCCCGAGATCAGCGCTGCCAAGCTCGACATCACGGCCATGGGCAGCGAGATCTCCGAACTCAAGGGCATGATGCAGGCCTTGCTGAAGCTAAACGGCGTCGAACCGGCGCGGGAAAATCCCTTGCGCAAAGCCCTCCTGGAGCGGGGATTGAGGGCCAGCCTCGTGGACCTCATCCTTTCCAAGCTGGGGGAAAAAGCCTCGCCCGACTCGGTCAAGGGCCTCCTTTCCAAGGTCGTCCACGCCGACCCCCATATGCCCAAGCAGATTCAGATCATCGTAGGCACCACCGGCGTGGGCAAAACCACCACGATCGCCAAGCTTGCGGCCCGGGCCGTTCTGGATGAAGGCATCAAGGTGGGTTTGGTGACCTTGGACACCTTCCGCATCGGCGCGGTCGAACAGAGTCGCATCTATGCCAAGATCCTCGGTGTCCCCTTTGCCTCCGTGACAACCCCCGAAGAGCTCAGGCGCGCCGTCATCCAGTTCCGCGACAAGGATCTGGTGCTGGTCGATACGGTAGGCCGCTCGCCCGCCAGCGACGAACACGTGGGCCAGCTCAAGGAGTACTGCGCCGGGGTCCCGATGGCCAAGATCCTGGCGATGCCCGTGGCTACACGCGATTCGGAAATGGAAAAGATCATGCACACGTTCGCACCCCTGGGCATCGACCGCATGATCTTCACCAAGGCCGATGAGGCCGTGACGGCCGGTACGGTCTTGAGCCATAATCTCCTGTACCGCACCCCTATCGCCTATATCACCAACGGTCAACGGGTTCCCGAAGATATCGTGCCCGCCAATCCGGAAATGATCATCTCGATGTGCCTGGGAGAACTTCAATGAAAGATCAGGCACAAACCTTGCGCCGCATCGTGAACGGGGGCGACAAATCACCGCAGGTGATATCGGTCACCTCGGGCAAGGGCGGGGTGGGCAAGACCACCGTCGTCACCAACATGGCCATCATCCTGGCGTCACTGGGCAAGAAAGTCCTGGTGTTCGATGCCGATCTCGGTTTGGCCAACATCGATGTGATGCTTGGTCTTACCCCGCGATTCAACATCAAGCACGTCCTGGAAGGCCAATGCCGACTGGAGGACGTCATCCTGGAAGGCCCGCTGGGCATCAAGATCATCCCGGCCTCTTCCGGCGTGCAGGAGCTGGCGGAGCTTTCCCACGAACAGCAGCTGACGATCGTGAATACCCTGGACTACTTCGACGACGAGCTCGATTACATGCTCCTTGACACCGGCGCCGGCATTTCCAGGAATGTGATGTATTTCAATACCGCGGCCCAGCGCATCGTGGTGGTGGTGACGCCCGAGCCCACCTCCATTACGGATGCCTACGCCCTGATCAAGGTCCTGCGCACCAAACACGGCATAAAAAGGTTCGACCTTATCATAAATAATGTGCTATCAGCGGGGGAAGGAAATGAGGTAGCGAAAAAGCTTATGATGGTATGTGATCGGTTTTTAGGGGATGTGGCCCTTGACATGCTGGGGTCTCTTCCGCATGATTCTAGTATTCCCGAATGCATTCGCGCACAGAAGGCGTTCGTGGGTGTTAAGCCGGCGGGAGAAGCCGCGAGAAGACTGACCGGGATTGTGAAGCGCCTGGAACAGGCCGCACCGGTACACAGCAGCGGAAATATTCAGTTCTTTTTTAAACGGCTCCTCCTTACCCAGGGCAAGGTGATGAACCATGCAGGACATAGCGTTTCCGGATCTTACTGAAGAAGAGAAGACCAACCCGAAAATCAGGGCCAAGGTCATCAATGAATTTGCTCCGCTGATCAAGTATATCGCCAGCCGCATCGCCATGCGGCTGCCGCCGCATATCGACATCCATGACCTGATCAACGCCGGGGTGATCGGCCTGATCGACGCCATGGAAAAATTCGACGCCTCCAAGAACATCAAGTTCAAGACCTATGCCGAGTTCCGTATCCGTGGCGCCATGCTGGATGAGCTGAGGTCCATGGACTGGGTCCCGCGCTCCATCCGCCAGAAGGCGCGCAAGATCGAGGAGGCCTATGGCAGGCTGGAGGCCATCTTGGGCCGGCCGGCCAGCGACGAAGAGGTGGCCCTGGAGCTTGACATCGACATGGACAGCTTCTACCGGCTCCTGTCCGAAACGGCCTCGGTTTCCCTCCTCAGCCTCGATGACCTCGGCGAGGACAACCAGGATGCATCGAAGCGCAACCTGCTCGAATACATCATGCAGGACGAAAAGGATTGGCCAACCCACAAGATCGGCCTGGGAGAGATCCGCGACATGGTCGCCAAGGCCATCCAGTCCCTGCCCGAGAAGGAGCGCATGGTGATATCCCTGTACTACTATGACGAACTGACCATGAAGGAGATCGGGCACGTGCTGAAGTTCACCGAATCGCGCGTATCGCAGATCCATACCAAGTCCGTGCTGCGCCTGCGCTCCAAGATGCAGAAAATACTTAAGGAAATCAGAGATTAACATCAACGACGGGTCGGAAAAAGGAGGAGAAGGGCAAAGGTATCCCTGACCAGGCTCTCAGGCTTCGTCATTCTCCTCCTTGCTGTTTTCTCCCATCGTTTCTCTCTTCTCCATTCCCTAAAGATATTTGTCCCGAAATACGATGAGAATAAAAAGAACGCCGGGAGGATACGATGACGCTTGACAAGAACATGAAGATACTTGTCGTGGACGACTTTTCGACCATGCGCAGGATCGTCAAGAATATCTTACGCCAATTGGGATTCAACAATATCCTGGAGGCCGACGACGGCTCGACCGGCCTGGACATCCTGCAGAAGGAGAAGATCGACATGGTCATCTCCGATTGGAACATGCCCAAGATGACGGGGCTCGAGCTCCTGAAGGTGGTGCGGGCCGATGATGCCCTGCGCGACATACCCTTCCTGATGGTGACGGCCGAGGCGCAGCAGGAAAATATCATCGAGGCGGTGAAGTCGGGTGTCAACAACTATATCGTCAAGCCGTTCACGGCCGAGACCCTGGGCAAAAAGATCGAACAGATTTTCAACAAGTAATCGAGGTCGCTGGTGGCCAAACCCGCTAAAAAGGCCGAGCTCGATAAAGACGGCATCAAGCTGCCGGAGAAACAAGCCGTCCCAGCGCAGGGCAAGGTTGAACTTGACAAGGAAGGCATAGCCCTGGCCAAACAGAGCAAGGCCGAGCTCGACAAGGACGGCATCCCTTTGGCTCAGAAAGAGTCCGCCGATGAAACCTTGGCGGCCGAGCGTCAGGAAGAACCGCGCGCTGCAACGGCCCCCTCGTCCAGACGACGCATCATCATCGTCGGCGCCGCGTTGTCCGCTGTTCTGTTGTTGGTCGTGGTCCTAGGCGGATTCCTCTGGTACAAGAGCGCCCAAAAACCTCCCGTCGCTGCCCCCTCCGCCCAGACCCTGCCCCCCCGCCCTCCGAACGTCCTGAACGCCGGAGAGATCACCCTGGACCCCTTCCTGGTTCTGTATACGCCCCAAAAACAAGGCAAAGCCGGCCTCTTAATGGCCGAGGTGGTTCTGACGGTGAATCCCAAGACGGCGGCCAATGTCAGAGACCGGCAATATGAGATCCGCTCCCTGATCAACGAAGCGCTGAACAAAAATGTCGAAGTCTACACCCAGTTTGAGATTACCGAGATGTTAAAGGAAGGGTTGCGGGCATACGATGTCTCCGACGTAACCTTCACGCGCTACGATCTGAAATAGGATCACGGCGTTTACCCGTGTTCCGTCAAGAGGATGGAGTGTATGGAGCTTTCCGCGATCGACAAATTAGCGGCCTCGGATGACCCGGCCGAAAGGAGGCAGGCGGCCGCACTTTTGGCCGATGTCGGTGGGGACGACGCCCTCGACCGGCTTGAACAACTCGTCCAGGACCGGAACGAGGCCGTGCGCGAGGTTGCCCAGGACTCCATCATCATCCTCGGCGGTCATGAGGCGGTCAAGCGCATCGCGCCTCTGGTCGGGAGCCCGGACGCGGGAATCCGCAACACCGCCATAGAGATCCTGCGCCGTATCGGCGAGGATGGCCTGGACATCCTGCACACCTTGGCGCACAGCCCCGACGACCGCCTGCGGCTCTTCATCGTGGATGTGCTGGGTTCGATCGGCAATCATGACAGTCTGGAAACCCTGATTGAATGCCTGTTCGACGAAAACGCCAATGTGCGCAACCAGACCGTGATTTCATTGGGGACCATCGGCAACGCAAAGGCGTTTGAGCATCTCAAGGCCCTGATCAACGACGAAGAGTGGATCAGATTCTCCGTGATCGAGGCCCTGGCGAAGATCGCCCACCCCGAGGCCGTCGATTTCCTGCTCTCCGAACTCAAGCGCTGGTCAAATGACGAGATCACCCTTTCGGCCATCCTGGAGACCCTCTCCACGATCCCATCGGAAAAGGTCATCCGTCCGCTCCTGGACATGATCCCGGAGGCGACTCCCTATATCCGGCTTGCGATCGTGAGCACCCTCCTGAAGGTCATCCCTTCCATAACCGCCCTTTCGGCCGCCGATACCGCCTGTCTGAAAGGGATCATCGAGGAGCATCTGCGCGATGCCGACGACGAGGTGCTCAAGCATATGCTTACGGCCCTGGCGACCATCGGGGATCATGCCAGCACCCAGAAGATCATTGAACTGTCCCAGGAGACCGATCCCGACACCCGACCGGACCTCTGGGAGGATATCCAGGGCACCCTGAGCGCCATCGGCGACAAACCGGCCTTATTGAGCCTGCTTGACGCCGGAGAGGAACGGCTGAAGATGCTGGGCGCGCAGATCCTCGGACGCATAGGCGGTGACGAGGAGGCACGCGCGATCAGTGCCCGCATCCCTGTCTCCCAAGGCTATGTCAAGCGGGCTTATGTAGAGGCCTTATACACGATCGGATCGCCTGAAAGCCGCGAGACCTTCAAGTCCCTGATCCACGACAAGGACGGTCACGTGGCCTGCTATGCCATCCGGGCCGTGGGCTCCATGGGCAATCCGGATGATATCGACGACCTGAAGATCCTTCTGGCGCACCCGTATACCGATGTCCGCGACGTCACCCTGGAGGCGATCGCCAGGATCGGATCAGCCAAGGCCCAGGGGGCCTTCCTGAGCCTCCTGCATCATGCCGACCCCCAGATGCGCATCATGGGACTCATGGGACTGGCGCGATTGAACGCCCCCATGCTGGCCGATTCCGTGCTCAAGCTGCTGGACGACGGCGCCGTTGAAGTACGCCTACGAGCCATTCAGACCGCCAAGGACGCCGGTTTGCCGCTGTCACTGGATAAACTGAAGGCCCTGCTCGATGACGAATCGCACGATATCCGCTTCGTAGTTCTCGATATCATCGGCCAGCAGCGTCTCATGGAGCTCCGCCCGATTATCGACGACGCCGTCGAAAGCGACGACATGTGGATTGCGTATCATGCCATCGAGGCCTTGGGGCACTTCCATGACGATGATGCCAAGGGGCGCCTCCTGACGGTCCTGGCAGGTAATCAGGATTTCCTGCGCATCGCGGCGGTCAAAACCCTGGGGGGATGGGGCGATGAATCCCTGGCCGACGAACTGGAGATCTATATCGACGACAAGAATCTCGATGTCGCCCGCGGGGTTTCGCAGGCGATCGACAAACTGAAAGGGCTGGAATTCTGACATGTCAGACATCCTTGAGAAGATCAAAAAAATCGACGATCTGCCCACCCTTCCGGCGGTGGCCATGGAGGCGCTTTCCTTAGCGCATGCGCCGAATGTGAGCATCGCCAAGCTCTCCGAGGTGATCCACAAAGACCCCCCGCTGGCGACCAAGATGCTCAAGATGGCCAACTCCTCATTCTATAAACGCGGGGACAAGCCGGTGGAAACCATCCAGCGCGCCATCACGATCCTGGGCCTATCGGAGATCATCAACATTACATCATCGGTGACGGTGCTCTCCACCTTCACGAGCAAGAAAGGGTTCATCTGGGAATCCTTCTGGGACCACTGCGTGGCAACCGCCATCGTCGCGCGCACCATGGCACGCAAGATCAGGATGGAGACCCAGGGCCGCGAGTTCGTAGGCGGTCTGCTGCACGATATAGGCAAGATCGTGCTCGACTACACCGTGCGTGACGAATTCAACAAGGCCCTCGACCTTTCCATCACCCGTGATTGCCCCCTGTATGAGGCCGAGCAGGAGATCCTGGGAACCTCCCACATGGAGGTCGGCGCCCTGCTGGCCCAGCGTTGGAACCTGCCCGACTACTTGAGTGATATCATCCGCTGGCACCATGCCCCGGAGAAGTCCCAGTTCAAACCTATGACGGCCCTGATCTCCATCGCCGATCTGTTGGCCAAGGCCAAGCAGCTCTCCTACGGCGGCGACACATTATCGTTCGTGCTCGCCGACCAGGCCGGCTGGCAGGTCTTGCTCGAACACCGCTACCCCATGGACGAACTGGATCTTGAACGCATCACCTTCGAGATGGATTCGCTCGCGGACACCGTACGGGATTACATCAAGTCGGTGAGCGAGTAAGGATGTGAGGGAAACCCCCATGGAACCAGCCAGCGCTCCCAGCGGAATCCTGATGACCGATGAACAGTTCCTGCAGCTCAGAGATTTCATCTACGAGAAGTCCGGCATATACTTCGCCGATTCTAAAAAGAGCCTCTTGGAAAGTCGCCTGACCTACCGGCTCAAGGCCTACAATTTCACCGATTATGAAAAGTACTACTACCTGCTCAAGTACGACCCCCAGGCAGGCAAGGAACTGCGGGCGCTCTACGACACCATCACCACCAACGAGACCAGCTTCTTCAGGAGCCCTCCCCAGATCGAGGCCTTTGCCGAAAAGGCGCTGCCCGATGTCATGGCGCGACGTCAGAGGTCAGGAGAGAAGACCCTGAGGATCTGGTCGGCCGGCTGCTCCACCGGCGAGGAGGCCTACACCTTGGGTATTGTCTTGAAGGAGGTCCTGAAGGATACGCTCCGTGAGTGGGACATCAGGATCTGTGCCAGCGATATCAGCGAGAAGGCGCTGCGCAGCGCCAAACAGGCCACCTACAACGAGTATGCCCTGCGAAGTGTCCCGGCTGAAATACGCCAGCGGTACTTCAAGGCCGAAAACTCTCAGTTCGTAGTCGCGGACGAGATCCGCGCCCTGGTTGAGCTCCAATTCCTGAACTTCATGGATTCTTCCCGCATGCAGCTCATGAAGGGCTTTGACATCATCTTCTGCCGCAACGTGCTGATCTACTTCGATGATGCCGCCCGCAAAAAGATCGTCTCTCATCTCTACGACAATATCAATCCCGGCGGCTATCTGTTCATCGGCCACTCCGAATCCCTGCACAACATCACGCGGGCCTTCAAGCTGGTGCATTTCCCTGGCGCACTGGGCTATAAGAAAGAGTAGGTGGGGTTGACCATGGCCAAGATACTGATCGTCGATGACTCCGTGACCGTGCGCAAGATCCTCGTGCACACCCTCAAACCCAAGAACTTCAAGTGTGTGGAGGCCGTGGACGGCATCGACGCCCTGGAAAAGCTGGCCCAGCACCCGGATGTGAATCTGGTGATCTCCGACCTCAACATGCCCAATATGGACGGCATCGAGCTGATCAGCAACATCAGGAGCAACCCTACGTTCAAGGACCTGCCCATCATCATGCTCACCACCGAGAGCGGCTCCGAGCACCGCCGCAAGGCCCACGAGGCTGGGGCCAACCTCTACCTGGTCAAGCCCTCGCCGCAGCACATCATCCTCTTCAAGGTTCAGA
>JAKQBR010000057.1 GCA_029574005.1 Deltaproteobacteria bacterium
GTTCCGGCAGGGGAAAGAGATCATGGCCGAGCTGCCCATGCCCGTGAAGGTCGTCTGGCATGACGGGCCCCGCCTCCAGGCCCTGTATGATGAATTGCGGCAGAACGACTTCAAGCTCGACACCCCCGGCAAAGGCCGCTCGGTCTGGATGACCATGGGCTATGTCCTGTCCGACACCGATGTCGACGTGATCGCCTCGCACGATTGCGACATCCTCAACTATTCGCGTGAGATGCTTGCGCGACTGGTGTATCCCGTAGCGCACCCTGCCATAGACTTCGAGTTCAGCAAAGGTTATTACGCCCGCGTGACGGACAAGCTCTACGGCCGGGTGACGAGGCTGTTCTATCTGCCCCTGCTCAGGACATTGGAACGCACGCTGGCCTACCACCCCTTCCTCGATTATCTCAGCGACTTCCGCTACGCCCTCTCCGGCGAGTTCGCCATGATCTCCAGCCTGGCCCGCAGCATCAGGATATCACCCACCTGGGGCCTGGAGATATCGCTCTTGAGCGAGATCTACCAGCGCACCTCGGTGCATCGCGTCTGCCAGGTCGAGATCGCCGAAACCTACGAACACAAGCACCAGGAGATCTCGCGCGACAAACCCGAGAGCGGTCTGATCCGGATGGCCACCGATATTGCCGAGGCGCTCTTCAGGGTGCTCAGCCAGGATGGAGTGGTCCTGAGCCAGTCCTTCTTCCGGACCCTGTATACGGCCTATATCAAGGAATCCAGGATCGCGATCGAAAAATACAACGCCCTGGCCCTCTTGAACGGCCTGCCCTATGACCGGCACAGCGAGATCGAGGCCACCGAGTCGTTCGTCGAGAGCCTGAGGTACGCCACCGAGAAGTTCGTGGCCAACCCGGTGGGCATCCCCATGATGAGCGCCTGGGTGCGCGTCAGCGCCGCGGTGCCCGACTTTCAGGACCGCCTCAACGCGGCTGTGGAAGAGGATAATGCCATGAGGGCATCGATATGAGGTGCGCCGGCATCAGCATGAAGGGTTCGCGGCCGTGACATAGGCCTTACCGATATGGAGATCTTTGCGCCGAACCGGCAACAGTCTGATCGTTGCGGGGAACGATGTTGAGCACGGCGCGGGCCTCCCATTCATCGGTCGTGTTTTGTCCAACGTGGTCCCGGGTTCTCTTTATCTGACCCTGGATGCTGGCCGACTTGCGCATGGGCGATGGAATAAAGCGGTCGAGCGATAAGTCGGCTCTGCCGCCGGCAATGACCGAGTCGCTGTCGACGGACCCGCTCTCGGTGCGGCAGTTCGTGTGCGAAAGACTCGTGGCGACAGCGAGGGTGCCGGGTACCAGCATTAACCTGCTGTTCAAGGCCGACTGCCGGGTCATGGACTGAACGCGGGTGTCCGTACGGGAGGTATTTGAAAAGCTGAATTGCGGCGAACAGGAAAAGCCTTCAACCGGCCTGAATTCGCTCGTGATCATGATGACGGATGTATCGATGTCTATCTCCGTGCTCGACATCTCCTGAGTCTTCTTGAGGATATAGGTGGGGGCAAGGGTCCATTTCGGCCGTGTAAGCGCGGTCCCCAGGGTGATGGTCTGGCTGATGTTCCTATCGAACGTGCCTGATATCGGCACCTGCGTGTTCTCCATGGTCGAGAGCGAGTAGCCGCTCAGCAGTTTCGCCGCCCCCGGAAGGCCTGCATACGTATATCGAATGGCGCCTTGGCGGGTTTCTACCACAGGGTTGATCTCGCTGTCGTACAAGTAATCACGCCTTCTCAGCGCGCTTAAGGACACCATCGAGGCACCGATGTCGATGGTGGAATCGAAATCGTAGCGGGACCTCGGTGCGCCTCCGGCCGGGCTGGAGAACGTCATATAGCCCGGCCCCATGTGTCTGGTGGACAACCCCCAGCGGTATCTGCTGCCCTGACCTGAAAGCTGCGCCCTCCAGGCTATGTCCTGGGAACCCGGCCGTATCTCGCCGGACTTGTCATTGAGCAAGCTCTGGCTGAGCTCCGCCGTGAACGTCAAGCGCTCTTTCACGAGCCGGCTTTCGATCGAGGCGTTTTGCGTACTGAGGCTTGGCGCCTGCTCCGATGCGTTTTGGCGGATGCCGTCCTGATGGGTAAGGCGCATGGTCAGCGTCTCGGTTTTGAGGATATCGTATGAAAATGGTCCGGTTCCGGCCGCGTCGCACGTTGTGGGAGGGTCCAGAACAAGGCCTATAGCGATACACAGGAGATAAATGCAGTAGGTGCGACGTCCCATCTCAGTCATCCGTATACCATATCCTTCCAAGGATGTTAACGTGCCTTATTCCCTATCGGCACCGGGCAACATTTTCTTTTCACCTCGAACGTGTTGGTATGCTATACAGGGACGATCATATCTTATTTCATTGCATAGGGACCTGATGATTACAGGGGGGCATATCCGAACGTTGCTGAGCCTGGCGCGGAGTTTTCCTGACAATACCCGCACCATCCTGCAGACCCTCCTCTTCAGCCTGGCCGCCGCACTGATATCAGTGGCCTTCCTGCTCATGACCAACCATGTCTTTTCCTGGACCTTTGAGGTCTATGCCAGGCATTCCAGGGTTTTTTTCATCGTAGCCAGCTTCTGCACCATCATGGGCTCCGCGCTCGTGGTTGGCCTCCTTTTGAATCTTCTCAGCCCTGATGCCGCGGGCAGCGGCATCCCTCAGCTCAAGGCAGCCTATTGGAAGGAACTCGGCTATGTACCCTTTAAACCAGTGCTTATCAAGTTCATTGCCGGCGTGCTCAGCATCGGAGGGGGTTCCAGCCTGGGGCGTGAAGGTCCGACCGTCTTCATGGGCGGCGGCCTTGCCTCGGTCCTGTCGGGTTATGCCGGGGTTGCCAAGCGCCTCAGGCGCGGGGCGATCGTGATCGGGGCCTCGGCCGGGTTGGCCGCCGCCTTCAATACGCCCCTGGCCGCCATCACCTTCGTATTGGAAGAGATCGTGGGGGACATCAGTTCCCGCTCCATCGGACGGGTCGTCATCTCCTCGGTCCTGGGCGCCTTCGTGGTATACGCCATCATCGGCCGACAGCCGGCCTTTTCCCTCCCCTCAGTCGAGCAGGTATCGTGGACGCATTACCTGCTGGTGCCGGTGGTGGCCTTCATCGCATCGCTGGCCGGCATCGTCTTTCAACGCGGCACCCTGTCATGGCGCGCCGGTCTGAAGAAACAGAAGAGGATCCCCGTCTGGCTGCTCCCCTGCTGTGGCGCCTTCATCACCTGGGTGCTGGGGGTGGGCGCCTTTCTGGCTACCGGTAAGATCGGCGTCTTCGGCCTGGGGTATCACGATCTCTCGCGGGTGCTGCACAACGATTTCGTCTGGTGGGCGGCCGGCATCCTGGTGGTCTGCAAGCTGCTGGCCACCATTGCATCCTACAGCTTCGGCGGCTGCGGCGGCATCTTTTCGCCCACGCTCTTCATCGGCGGACTGAGCGGGTTCTTTATCGCGGGGCTTCTGGGACACTGGGTCCCCCTTACCCCCGCGGACACGATCGTCCTGTCCGCCGTGGGCATGAGCGCCTGCCTGGGCGCCGTGGTACGCGCCCCGCTGTCCTCGCTCCTGATCGTTTTCGAGATGACGCACCAGTTCTCCATGGTGCCGGGCCTGCTCCTGGGCATGTTCATCAGCATGCTGGTGTCAAGGCTGGCCGGCAACCTGAACTTTTACGATGCCATCCTGGTCCAGGACGGACACGAGCTCATCAAGATCAGGCCTCCCTTGGACCTGCACAGCTGGCAGAACCTGCCCATCTCCACCATCGCCAACCGCCGTCCCATCGTGGCGACCAGCCTCGAGGAACAAGACCTGCGCGATCTTTTGGATAATCATCCCTACCGTGCTTTTCCCCTCGTCCTGGAAGGCAGGCTTCAGGGCATTCTCACCCGCGAGGCCATCACCACCGCCTTGAATGATCGAAAACCACCGATGATCGAGGATGCCGTCACCTGCCGGGCCAATCAGACGGTACGCGAAGTGGCCGACGCCTTCATCGTCTCCCCCTCCGGGGTGATCGTCCTCACCGACCCCGGTTCGCGGGCGCTGACCGGCATCATAACCCTGCATGACCTCCTGCGCGCCCAGGCCTCGATTCTCGACTGAAGGAAACACGAGCGGTGTCTCTACGCCGCGATTAAAAAGCGAGCATGCCTTGACACGTCCATCTAAAACGCTATTATTAAAAAAAGACGACCGACAAACATAACCATAGGGACTCTCTTCTCGTTTCTTCGGATTCGCCATCGCAAAGGGAAGGAGCAACACTATGAGTGAGGCGTTTGAAGTCAAAGATTGTGCCCTGATCGCCATCTCCACCGGCGAATACGCCCAGACGCTCAGGGAGCTGCGCGAGAAGGTACTGAGCGCGCCATCCAACTCGATATACTACCACTTCTGGGGCGGTCTCCTGCGGCCCCGCTTCGACGACCCCGAGTTTCAGAACGATTTCGCCATCTGGGCCTCCCACAGCCTGCACGACAAGACCCTGGCCGAGCGCCTGGCGCTGATCGATCCATCCGATTATCTGGACCTCGAAGACCTGCGCCGCGAAGTGGTGGAGACGATCGAGATACGCCTCGATGAAAGCGAACGGCTGTCCCTGGTCACGGCCGACCACCGCTTCTATTTCGTGCGTTCCCAGATCATCGTGATCGATACGAACCGGAGCGTGAAGACCCCGAAAGAGCTGGCCCGGATTGTACCGGGACTTTCTGCCGGCAGCATCTTCTACCACTACATCGACGCCCGCCGCCGGCCGCCCTACAACAAAGACGATTTTTCGGTCTGGATCGCAAGCTTCGGCACCGACTTTCAGGAACTGGTCGAGCGCATCGCTGAGGTCGACCCGTATTTCACCAACCTCATCGAGCTGCGCGAAGAGCTCTCGGCCGTAATGGCGGCCTTCTTCCGTCCCAGGCGAGGTAAACTATGAACCGGCTCGATCAGTATGTTCCGATCGTTGGGGAAGATGTCATCGGCCAGCTCAGGCAGCTGGCCTCCTATCTCAAAGGTCTCAAGGTGGTGCATGTCAATTCCACGCGCGAAGGCGGTGGCGTGGCCGAGATACTCAGCTGGCTCATTCCCTTGAAACAGGAGCTGGGGATCGACGCCTCCTGGGAGGTCATCACCGGCACGCCGCAGTTCTACCAGTGCACCAAGTACATGCACAATGCCCTGCAGGGTCAGCAGTTCGAAATCAGGGACGCGCTCTTGAAAGAGTACGAACGCGTCAACGAGCTCAATGCCGAGTCCCTGCGCTCAAAGCTGGAGGAGGCCGATATCGTCGCCATCCATGATCCCCAGCCGGCCGCCTTGATCGAGCATTGTCCCAACCGGCGCGGGAAATGGATATGGCGCTGCCATATCGATGTCAGCCGTCCCTACCGCCCGGTGTGGAGGTATCTGCGCCAGCGCGTTTATCTCTACGATGCCAGCATCTGGTCATTGTCCGAATTTTCCCAGCCGCTGCCGCACCCCCTCTATCTGATTGCGCCCAGTATCGACCCCTTGAGTCCCAAGAACATCGACCTTGACACCGATGAATTGAACCGCGCCTATGACAGGTTCGGATTGGATCCTCGTCGCCCCATCATCACCCAGGTCTCACGGTTCGATCGTTTCAAGGACCCGCAGGGCGTGATCCGCGCCTATCGGCTTGTCAAGGCCTTCCTGCCGATCCAGCTGGTACTGGCGGGCGGAGGCGCCAGCGACGACCCCGAGGGGGAAGAGGTCCTTGCCCAGGTGCGGGCCATCGCCGGCGACGATCAGGACATCCATATCATCGTGCTGCCGTCCGACGCCCATCGAGAGATCAATGCCATCCAGCGCATATCCGACATCGTAGTGCAGAAATCCACGCGCGAGGGATTCGGTCTGACGGTAACGGAAGCGATGTGGAAAGGCAAACCCGTCATCGGCGGCGATACCGGCGGTATCCGCCTGCAGGTCGTCAACCACCATACCGGCTTCCTGGTGAATTCACCCGAAGGAGCGGCCCTGCGCATCAGATACCTCCTGAAGCACCGCGACCGCCTGGAAGAGATCGGCGCCAAGGCCCGTCAATTCGTTCTGGAAAATTTCCTCATCACCCGGCATCTGCGCGAGTATCTGACCCTCATGCTGGCGGTCCTGTCGGGTAATCAGGACCGCATCGAGGAGCCGCGCCTGACATGACCCCGCCCCTGTGCCACCGGATAGCCGTGCATAAGATCCCGGATTTCTGGGAACGGCTCAAGCATGCCAGGGCCGCCTTTCTTGCCCTGGATTATGACGGCACGCTGGCACCCTTCCACACCGAACGCATGCGCGCGCTGCCGCTGGCCGGGGTTCCCGAGCTGCTGGAACGCATCAGCGCAAAAACGCATGGCGCTCTTGCCATTGTCTCAGGCCGCCCCATATCCGAGATTGAAACCCTGTTGCCGGTGGAGGGCATCACCGTGATCGGCGCGCACGGATACGAGATCAAACATCCGCTCGCCAAGATCATCCGCCGTCTGCCGAGCCCGAAGCAGCTGCGGGGGCTCGAGCTGGCGGACGCCGCTGCCCGTCGGCAGGGATATGCATCGCTGCTGGAGATCAAAACGTCCAGCATTGCACTGCATACCCGCGGCCTGTCAGCCGCCGATGCTCTTGATCGTAAAACCAAGGCGGCAGGGACATGGGGCCGCCTGGCCCGCGAACATGGCCTTACACTCAGGCGTTTCGACGGCGGTATCGAACTGCTTTGTCTGGGACGGCACAAGGGTGACGCGGTGCGGGAACTGATCGACGGCCTTGCCGCCGGAACCTTCTTCGCCTACATCGGCGATGATGAGACCGATGAGGATGTCTTCGAGATCCTGGCTGGCCGCGGGTTGGGCATCCGCGTCGGTTCTGACGACAGGCCGTCCGCGGCGCACGGAGGCCTGGAAACCACCGGGGATGTGCGTGATTTTCTGTCCTGCTGGCTTGAGCTGGCTCCACGGGCAGACATCAGGGGAGGCCAATCATGGATATCGGCAGATTAGCGGTCGTCTCCAATCGGCTGCCCATCGTGTTGTCCCGGAAAAAAGACGGCTGGCGCATGGAACCGGGTTCAGGCGGTCTGGTCACGGCCTTGAGCCCTGTGTTGCGCGACCGCAAAGGCATTTGGATCGGGTGGATCGGCACCGTTGCCGAAGATCTGCCGCGCGAAAGGCTGCTCAATGAACTCATCGGAAAAGGAACGCGCGAGTCGGGCTTCTCGTTGAGGTCCGTGCCCGTGACCCGCGAAGAGATCGAAAACTATTACTTCGGTTTCTCCAACGAAATCCTCTGGCCGCTTTTTCACGATCTGATATCGCTGTGCCAGTTTGAACCCCGCTACTGGAACTACTACGAGCACGTCAACACCAAATTCGCCAGGACCGTGGCCGAAAACACGACCGAAAACGATTATGTATGGGTGCATGACTACCAACTGATCCTGGTAAGCCGTGAGCTGAGGCGACTCGGCCATCAGCGCCGCACCGGCTTCTTCCTGCACATACCCTTTCCGCCGCTTGATAATTTCCTTAAAATCCCCTGGCGTTTCGAGATCCTGCACGCCCTCTTGTCGTATGACCTGCTGGGTTTCCAGACCATCCGCGACAAACGCAACTTCATCGGCTGCGTACGGGCCCTGCTCGATTACCAGATCACCGGCAAAGGACAAGTCAATACCATCCAGGTAGGCGATCGCCAGGTGCGGGTCGGCGCCTTTCCCATCAGCATCGATTATGCCGAATTTGCCGAGCTGGCCAAGACCCAGGAGGTTGCCGAAACCGCCTGGATCATCCACTCCAACCTTCCCCAGCGCCAGTTGATCCTGGGGGTGGACCGGCTGGACTACACCAAGGGCATCCCCCATCGTTTGCGCGCCTTTGCCCTAGCACTGGAACGCTATCCCGAGATACGCCGCCAGGTAACCCTCGTTCAGGTGGTGGTCCCCAGCCGGCAGAGGGTTACGGAATACGACAAGCTCAAGCAGGAGAT
>JAKQBR010000059.1 GCA_029574005.1 Deltaproteobacteria bacterium
ACCGATGATGAGGCCGTCAACCAGGCGGTCAGCCGTGATGCGGCCAAGCGCAGGATCTTCTGCAACGTGGTCGACCGGCCGGAGGAGTGCAGCTTCATCGTTCCCTCGCTGGTGGAGCAGGGTCCGATCAAGATCGCCATCTCCACCGGCGGTTTGTCGCCGGCCCTGGCAAAGCGGCTGCGCATGGAGCTGGGGGCGATGATCGGCGAGGAATACGAGATCCTGGCGCGGATTTTAGGCGCCTTGCGGCCTCTGGTTCTGAGCCAGGAGGGCGGGCACGAGGCGCATAAGCGGGTCTTCGAGGTGCTGGTGAACTCCGAGCTTTTGGACGCCATCCGTCAGCACGATACCGAGCTCGTGCACACGATCCTTGAACAGGCCCTGGGCCAGACCATCGATCTGGAGGGTCTCCTGCCATGACGGGCGTGGTGGCGCTGTACTCGTTAACCGGTCTGGTGTTCATCCTGTATGTGTTGCTGCGCATGCCGCGCCTGGCGCTTCTCGGGCGCGGGCTCCTGGTTGTCAGCGCACTGGTGCATCTGTGCGTGATCGCGATCCTGGGCCTGGAGATGGGGGCCCTGCCCCTGACATCGCTGCCGCAGGCGCTCAATATGATGGTCATGTGCGCCACGCTGATCTTCATCCCGCTGACATTCGGCCGTAAGACCACCGCCCTGGGGGCCTTCTACAGCCCGGCCGCGGCCTTCATCCTGGCCCTGATATCGCCCCAGGCGGGCCTCAGCCGGGGCGTCATCCCACAATCGCAGCTCTGGTACCCGCTGCATACCCTGGCGGTCATCTTAGGCGAATCCATGTTCATCGTGGCCGCGGTTGCCTCCCTGGCCTACCTGATCCATGAGCATCTGATCCGTAAGGGGTCCATCCATGCCCTGGGAAAGGACCTGCCGCCCTTGACCATCCTGGACAAGGTCCTGATGCATTCCATGAGCACCGGGTTCGTGGCCATCACCCTGGGTATGCTCTTCGGCGGCTTCTGGGCGGCCGGCTCCGGCGTCGCCCTGGCCGACATCGCGGTCAAGGTCCTCACCGGGGCAATGACCTGGGCGGTCTTTGCGCTCGGCATCCATCAGCGCTACGCCATAGGCTGGATGGGTCGCCGCACCGCCCTGATCATCGTGTGCGGATTCACCACCACCTTGCTGGTGGTGGTGCTGTTCTGGGGCGCCGCTCCCTATCCCCCGCTGCCGGGGATAGCGCCATGAATCCGATCGCCTGCCTGAGCATCAACCATCGCGTGGCCGAAGTCGCGCTGCGCGAGCGCATAGACATCACGTGCGCCGATTTGAACGCCCTGCTTGCGCAGGGCTCCGAGGCCTATGCCGTCACTACCTGCAACCGCGTCGAGGTGTATTGGGTGGGCCTCCGGGAACATGTCCTCATCGAGCTCATGGCGCGTCGCAGCGGCGTGGATACAGAGACCCTCAGCCGCGTGGTCCAGCGCTTCTCAGGCCCCGAGGCCGTGCGGCATCTGTGTCTGGTGGCCTCAGGGCTCGACTCGCTGGTCCTGGGCGAGCCCCAGATCCTGGGCCAGATCAAGGAGGCCTACCGCGATGCGGTGGCGTGCGGGACCACGGGCCTCTATCTCAACAAGGCCCTGCACCGCGCCTTCAGGGCCGCCAAGCGGGTGCGCTCAGAGACCGATATCGGTCGCTACCCGGTGTCCGTCGCCTCCGAGGCCGTGGAGCTGGCAGGCCATATCTTCGACGATATCAAAAAGAGCCGCGTGCTGGTCATCGGCGCCGGCGACATGGGGACAATCGCGGCCAAAAGGCTCAAGGACAAGGGGGTGAGCGAACTCATCATCCTCAACCGCACCTATACAAATGCCTGCGCCCTGGCCTGCGAGCTGGGCGGTACGCCCCGGGACTTCGCGGACCTCAAGGATGAACTGGCGCTCGCGCAGATCGTCATCACCTCCACCGGCAGCCGCGAGCCCATCATCACCAGAGAGATGATGGGCGAGGTCATGAAGCTGCGCAAAGGCAGCCCCGTGATCATCATCGACATCGCCGTGCCGCGCGATGTCCAGCCCGAGGTGGGCAAGCTCTACAACTGTTATCTCTACGACATCGACGCGCTCAAGGCCATCGTGGACAAACACTTCGCCACCCGCCAGCTCTCGCTTACCCAGGCTCAGCAGATCATCGACCACGAGGTGCGGGCCTTTGAAGGGTGGCTGGAGGGCCTGACGGTGCAGGCCAGCATCAAGGACCTCTATGCCCTCATGGAGGGCTATGCCCGCGACCAGGCCAGGGCCATGGCGGCTTCCGAACAGGAGCGCGCACGCCTGGAGCAGATGCTTATCAGCGCGCTCAAACGTTTTCTCCACCGGCCGGTGAGCTTCCTGCGGGAACACCCCAGCCCGGAGCACATCGACTATACGAGGAGGTTTTTCCAGCTCGATGAGGACTATACGGATCGGCACAAGGGGTAGCCAATTGGCCCTTGCCCAGACCAGGCTCGTGAGGCAGTCCTTGGAGAAGGCGTGTCCGGAAAGCGCCTTCGAGGTGCTCATCGTCAAGACCACGGGCGATATCCTTGCCGACGCCCCCCTGGAGACCATCGGAGGCAAGGGGGTGTTCGTCAAGGAGCTGGAGGGCAGGCTCCTCTCGGGCGAGATCGACCTGGCCGTGCACAGCCTCAAGGACATGCAGTCCACCTGCCCACCGGGCCTTAGAATCGCGGCCTATCTTGAGCGCGAAGACCCGCGCGACATGCTCTTTAGCCGCGAGGGGTATTCCCTGGAAGACCTGCCCGAGCAGGCGCGTGTGGGGACCTCCAGCCTGCGCCGGATCTGCCAGCTCAAGGCGTTGCGTCCGGACATCGTCTGCGTGGCCATCCGCGGCAATGTGCCCACACGGCTTCATAAGATAGGACCTGATCTCGATGCCGTGATCCTGGCCGCGGCCGGGGTCAGGCGTTTGGGGCTGGCTCCGGGCAACCCCATCGATACGGCCGCCATGATCCCTTCGCCCGGACAGGCCGTCATAGCCATAGAGGCCAGGGCGGACGACCAGGAAGCCATCAGCCTGGCCAAGGGCCTCGACCACGAACCGACGCGCCGCTGCGCCCAGGCCGAGCGGGCCTTCCTGGCCACCCTGGGCGCGGACTGCCGCATCCCGGCCGGCGCGTATGCCGTGATTGATGGAGAGCGCCTGTTCATGGTAGCCATGATCGGAAACAACGAGGGCACGAGGATCGAACGCATGACACGCTATGGCGACTCACCGGACATCGGGCGCCTCCTGGCCGAGGACCTGCTGGACAGGTTCTACGGGGAGAAGCTATGAAGGTCTACCTGATCGGCGCCGGCCCGGGCGATCCGGAACTCATCACGGTCAAGGCCGCGCGGGCTATCGGCGCGTGCGATACCGTGGTGTATGACGATCTTATCCCGGAAGAGATCCTGCTCCTGGCCAGACCGCAGGCCCGGAAGATCTATGTCGGCAAGCGCGCCGGCAAGGACTACATGCGCCAGGACCAGATCAACCAATTGCTGCTGGACCTGGCGCGGCAAGGCCGCACGATAGCCCGCATCAAGGGCGGCGACCCCTGCGTCTTCGGCCGCGGAGGTGAAGAGGCGCTGTTCCTGAAGAAGAACGGCATACCCTGCGAGATCGTCCCGGGCGTCTCCTCGGCCATCGCCGGGCCTGAAAGTGTGGGCATCCCGCCCACGCACCGGGGTTTGGCGGCCTCGCTCAAGATCGTGACCGCGCACGAGGACCCCACCAAGGAGGACGGTTTCCTGGACTGGCCTTTGCTGGCGCGCGAGAGCGGCACGCTCGTCTTCCTCATGGGAGCCACCCGCCTGGGTGCGATTGCCGAGCGCCTGATCGCCGAGGGCATGGACGCGGCTACGCCCTGCGCCTTTATCCAGGACGCCACCCTGCCCACCCAGCGCCACGTGCTGACCACCCTGGCCGAGGCCGGACAGAGGGCCGCCGAAGAGAACATCGCATCGCCCTGCGTCATGGTGGTGGGCAAGGTCTGCGTCTTGAGCAGGGAGATCCTGCATGAAACAGCCCTGCCGCTCAAGGGCCGCTCGATCCTGATCACGCGGCCCAGCCACCTGGCCTTCCAGACCGCCGCGCTCTTTGCCGCCCAGGGTGCCCGCACCTTCGTCTACCCGCTCATCGACATTAAAGACCTGGTCTTCGAGCTGCCCGATATCGGCGTCTACGATATCATCATCTTCACCTCCCAGAACGCCGTGCCGCTCTTCATGGACAGGCTCTTTTCCGCCGGACAAGACTCCCGGGCGTTGGCCGATAAGCGCATCTACTGCATCGGCCCCAAGACTAGAGACGCCCTGGCGCGCTACGGCATCATCCCGGATGCCATGGCCGCCGAGTTCCGCGCCGAGGGCATCATGGACATGCTTGCGGATCAGGACCTTCATGCTAAGCGCGTCTGCCTGCCCCGCGCTCAAGGCGCGCGCCCCTACCTGGTCCAGGCGCTTCAGGAAAAGGGTGCCCAGGTGGATGAAATTCTGGTATATGCCACGGTCATGCCTGAAGGCGCTGATAAGCAGGGCTTCACCGATATGCTCGCCAAGGTGGACACCGTGATCTTCACCAGCCCCTCGGGCGCCAGGAACGCGCGGGCGCTGCTGGCCGATGACATAGGGCCTCTCAAGGATAAGCGCCTGGTGGCCATCGGGCCGGTGACGGCCGCGGCGATGGAGAAACTGGGGCTCCCGCCCGTGCTCACGGCCGACGAGTACACGGACCAGGGCATCATGGAGATACTGCAAAGGAGCGCTACGTGATCGGCATCTCGAAACTCTACTGCGGCACGGTCGAGGCCTCGGACCCCTTGCGCTACGGCCGCGCCTCCAGGCAACTGCCCTCGCACCTGCTCCAGTTTGCCCAGGATAAGCGCCCAGTGGTGGTCTGGAACACTACCAGCGTCTGCAACCTCAAGTGCGTGCACTGCTACGCCGCCACCACCCCGGGCCAGAGCGAACTCACCACCGAGCAGGGCAAGGCCCTGATCAAAGACCTCGCGGACTATGGCGCGCCGGTCATCCTCTTCTCGGGCGGCGAACCGCTTCTGCGCGAAGATTTGCCCGAACTCATCCGCACCGCCACCGCCTCGGGGCTGCGCGCGGTCATCTCCACCAACGGCACGCTCATCACCAAGGGCATGGCGCACATCCTGGGAGACATGGGCCTGTCCTATGTCGGCGTGAGCTTGGACGGCCTCTCCGAGGTCAACGACCGCTTCCGGGGCGTGGACGGCGCCTTCGAGATGGCGCTTGAAGGCATCAAGAACGCCATGGATGCCGGCATCAAGGTAGGCCTGCGCTTCACCATGAACAAGCGCAACGTGGCTGAGATCCCGCGCATCTTCGACCTCATGGAGACTCAAGGTATCCCCCGCATCTGCTTCTATCACCTGGTCTATACCGGCCGCGGCAGCGCCCTTAAGGATGAAGACCTGAGCCATGCGCAGACGCGAGAGACGCTCGACCTGATCATGGACCGCACCAGGGCCATGCTGGACAAGGGGCTGAACGTCGAGGTGCTCACGGTCGACAACCATGCCGACGGCCCGTACGTCTACCTGCGCATGCTGAAAGAGAACAACCCGCGCGCAGCGGATGTGCTCAAGCTCCTCACGATGAACGCCGGCAACTCCTCCGGCTTAGGCATCGGCTGTGTCAACTGGAACGGCGATGTCTACCCGGACCAGTTCTGGCGGGATAAGACCCTGGGCAATGTCCTGAATAGACCCTTCTCAGAGATTTGGGAAAACAAGGACAACGAGTTTCTCATGCGCCTGAAAAACAAGAAGGCCTTTGTGCAGGGACGCTGCAAGACCTGCCGCTGGCTGGACGTCTGCGCCGGAAACTTCCGGGCGCGCGCCGAGTCAGTGACGGGTGATATATGGGGAGAGGATCCGGCCTGCTATCTGACGGACGATGAAATAAAGGAGAGCGCGCCAGAGCGGTGATTCGGAGCATCCATGATCCTCGCCCTACGGCGCGCGTAAGGCGCGTTCAATTCCACATAGCCTTCGTCGCCCACGGCAAGACCCTCCGTCCACAGTGAAGCGCGCCGGTTTTCCGCGCGCCCGAGCTCCTCTTCGACGCAGGCATGGTACCACGCGCTCATTTCATCCAAGCACTGCATCCCCAACAGGTCCATCGGCATGCCATGATCAACGCGGGCATACCGCTTGGGCGGCATGACGATTTCATGATCTCCGCAGTGCGGCCATGCCGTGGGATGATCCACGACCCCGGCGCGCACCATGTTGAAATCGATGTACAGCATGCATTGCACCAGGTAGCTGCATGTCTGAACCGCCGTGGCATGGTAACGGTCTTCCCAGAAGGCGCCCTTCCTCGTCTTTCTGGCATTATACTCCTGCCCGGTCCGGCCCGCGATCAACTGCATGCTTTTGGGGATTGCCTGATCGCCGGTGTCCATCACCAGGATAGGGATATGGTTCGATGTCACGGCGTAGTTCAGGATGCACAGATGATAGCGTTTCTTGGCTTCAAACAACCACCACAGATACCTCTCCCGGTCCTTCTCGAACTTCAACAGAAATTCCTTCTTATGGCAGCGATGGGTCAGGTGCCATGTGTAGCCGGGTAGATAATGTCGGTTCGCTCTCGCCATATGCAATGCAACCATTCCTTAGAATGCTCTTTTTCCCCCCAAAATGAGGCTTTTAAGCTCAAAAGCAACCGCCTTTTCCCGCATATCATCCATCATTTCAAACTGTTATCTTGGTCCGACCCGGGGTAGGCAAGCTCAATTACGGGGACACCTCGGCCCTGGGCTCCACGGTCGAGCGCCAGGAGATCCTGAGCGCCATCGTATCCGGCCGCTATTTCCAGGTGGAGATCAGCATCACCGACCCCGGCGCCGCGGTCAATGCCCTGGTGGA
>JAKQBR010000070.1 GCA_029574005.1 Deltaproteobacteria bacterium
CTGTACACGGCGCTGCGGCAGGCCTCGATGCCGCCCGCGATCTCGGCCAATTCGGCGGCCACGGCCTCGTGTTCATTGAGGGGCCGTCCGTGCAGTGTCTTGCGGGCGCAGAAATCACAGAGCTTTTCATAGATGTCCAGCAAGGGGCCGACGTTGAAAATGGCGGTCAGCATGCCCAGGCACATGACCTCCTTGTAGCGCAGGGCATCCTTGCCCGGCCCAAGTGCCCGGTAATAGGACGGCACGCGCACGTCTTCGTACCAGACGTCGCTGTTCTTGTCCGAGGCCACGCCGGCCTTTTCATACGGTTTGCCCTGCGTCACGCCGGGCAGATCGTCGGGCACGAAGATAAAGGCGATATCGTCGTCGTTCGAGGAGCCGGGATTGGTGGTGCAGACCACGCCGTGAACATTGGCCACGCCGCCCGAATTGGAAGGCCAGAGCTTATGCCCGTTGATCACCCATTCGTCGCCGTCCAATCGGGCCGTGGTCCGGATGGTACTGCCGTGGATCAGGTCCACGTTCTCGATGTCCGACCCGCCTTGGGGCTCGGTCATGAACAGGCCGCCGAAAAAGAGCTTGTCCTTGGACAGGGCCAGGGGCGCCAGGTCGGCCAGGAGCCTCATATTGTATTCGGGCTTCATGGCGATCATGAGCAGCGACCAGTAACCCGAGGCAAAGGCGATGTTCATGCCCAGGTCGCCACGCGACATCTCCTCGAAGACCACGGTACAGAACGATGCGATGTTGGAGACATTGCCGGCGCCCCAGCCGCCCAGCTCCGGCGGCATGAAGGCCTTCTGCCAGCCGATATCGATCATGAGCACTTTGAGGGCCTCGTCGAAGATCGCATGCGAATCCCAGTGTTCGTCAAATTCGCGGCGGCGCGGACGCACGTAGGTGTCCACCCAGTTGCGCATCATGACGCGCAGCGTGGTGGCCGGCATGGTGCGGTAGGTCGAAAAATTATACGATTTTTTCATGCGTTACCTCCTGATCCGAAAAAGGCCCGGGCGATATCCATGTATGCCGGGATGCCGCCCCCCAGATAGGCCTGCATGGTTTTGATATCGCGCCAGTGTTTTTCGAGGTTCCATTCCTTGGAATACCCGGCCGAGGCCATCAGCTCCATGCCACGGTCCATGCCGTGCCAACACTCGGCAATGGCCTTGAGCGAGGCGGACTGGGCCAACACAAAACAATCTTCCACGTTCCTGATCCCGAAGACCTCGGGCTGCGCCATGGCGCGCGCCAGGGAATGCACCAGGAGCCGGGAATTCATGATCGACATGGCCAGGTTTGCCAGGATTGCGGCGCACATGGGGTTGTCGCGAAACGGCATACCGCCCTTGATGACCCGGTTATCGGCCCAGTTCTTCAGGATGGCGTAAGCGTCCATGGCCGAGCCTACGGCCACGGCCCCGCACAAAAGGTCGATCCAGGTGATGAAGCGCTTGTAGGTCGCCAGGTTGATGGGGATGCCGTATTGGAGCGGCACTTCCACAGTATTGAAATCGACCGAACAATTTCTGCTCGCCTGCAGGCCTGTGGTCTTGAGCGGCTCGGATGCCTTTTTCACCCCTTCGGCATCAGCGTGCACCAGCACCAGCATGACCTCATTCTCTGCGGCAGCGATCACGGCGTACATGTGGGCATCAAAACCGGAATTCATGGGTCGCGCCTGTCTGGCCCGCACGACCCAGGTATCGCCCCTGCGTTCTGCCGTGGCTTGGGCCTCCTTGCCGCTGATCATGGCCCGGGCCGCTTGTCCTGCATCTCCGAGACCGGGCAGGATGATCGATACCAGTTTCATATCCCCGGCATAGAAGGCGGAGAATACCGCACGCTTTATCTCTTCCGTCACATGCGGCCCGATGATCCCTTCCGTAAGGAAACAGGCCAGGGCCATCTTCATGGCCGACACATAGGCGATCCCGGGATCGGCCCGGCCCATCTCTTCATAGCCGCGCACCAACGTGGTGGCGACCGTCGGGGCCAGCAGGCCCGACCCGCCGGATTCAACCGACCACACCATTTCATCGAGGCCCAATTCGCGCGAAAGAATATCCAGGGCCTTCATCTGATGCGCATAAACTTCTCTGAATTCAAGACGTTTTGTAATCAGTTCCTGATTGGCCCAGCGCGCCACCGTCTGGGCCATGGAATGTGATTCTTCCGTCTCCCATTCCTTGGGATAGGGGAAGTAATCCATTGCGGGACTCGTGCTTATCATAAACACCTCCTTTTATCCTTATTCAATGTTCAGCGATGAAGCTGCATTGCAGGGAGAATCGATTACACTGTCATATCAATACAATGATTCCTGTCAGGCCACACCGCAACCGCGGCGCTATCAAACAACGGAACAACATCAACCAATCGTTGCATCGTGGCGAGACGCCAAAACCTCCCGCCCATCGGGATGGCTATTGCCGCGCATCAGCCGTCAGGTGGGTGGTCACAACGCCCCGTGCGCTTCGATACGGCTCTTTCCTGACCATCCTGCGCACATTCTTGATGGTATCCACGGCCAAACTTTTCGTCAGCATCTGCAGGACGGGTGTGGGAAGCGAGCCCCCGACATCGGCCAGGATCTGATAGGTCACCTCGGTTTTATTCTCGGCGATGGGTTTCATGATACAGCTGACCTCGACTAGAGGCAGACGCATCCCCCCCCTCTCCTGGGCGGGAACGGCCGCGTTTTGGATGCCTTTTCCCCTCAAGGTCAGCGTACCGCTCGCCCTATCCAGGCTGAGCTCGTGTTTCATGATCGCAAAACGGTCGGAAACCGGCCATGGCAGCCCTTGCCTGAAATAGCTGTAATAGCTGTCAGCGGAAGCAGCCAGGTCGGGCGAATCGATCTTGTATGCCTTGGAGCACATGAACATCCACTGAGTCTCAGCCGGGATATCGCGGACCACCGCTTCCAGCACCGCCACCGGGGCATCGACCACTCCGGTCGCCTTGGCCTCGTTGACCGGGCTGCGCGGATTGGCGCGGGCATACCCGATGATACCGTCGCAGGCGCGGATTTGCCTCCATTCTCCGCATGCTTCCTGCCCTAACCCCGCCGAAGACATACCAGAGAATGCCACTACCAGAATTGCCCATCTGATCGCTCTGCTCATGAAAACTCACCTCCCTCATGTGATATCAATTGCACCGAAAACGCCTTTATCTTTGAGATCGTCGATCTCGCCCGACCCCAATCCGAGCTCGGTCAGCACCGCGAGCGTGTCCTGGCCGATCCGGCACCCGATGCGTTTGTAGGCCGGCGCATAACCGGAAAACTTGATCGGGCAGGCGAGCTGCTCATAGGATGTGCCGTTCAGGCCCGGGACTTTCACGAGGAGTTCGCGCACGGCGGCGTGTTCGCTCCGGACAGCCTCGGCAAAGGTCAGCACCGGTTCAACGCAGGCGTCCTTACCCTTGAACAGGCCTACCCAATGCGCCAGCGGCTTGGTTCTGATCACCTCGGCGACCTGGCGCTTGGCCTCTTCAACCCGGCCGGGCTGCAGAACGCTCCCCGCGATGAGGTCATCGAGCCCGATGGCCGTACAGAAGACCGTGAAGAATTGGTGCTCAAGCCCGCCGAAAGAGACGTATCTCCCGTCCGCGGTCTCATAGTAGCCATAGAGCGAACCCCCACCCAGCACCTCGCTCTCATAGGTGCTGGGGTTTTCTCCGCATAATTCCTTTATGGCCGCGGCGGCATGGAAGGGGTAAAGCCCGTCGGTCATGGAAACATCGATGTGCTGGCCCTCCCCCGTTTGCATGCGATGAATGACGGCCGCCAGGATGCCGATGATGGTATTGTTGGTCCCGGACCCGATATCGGCCAGCTGGGTGCCGAGCAGGGCCGGACCCGTGTCCCTGCGGCCGGAATAGCTCATGAGACCGGAAAGGGCCAGGTAATTGATGTCATGGCCGGCCCTGTCCTTTAAAGGCCCGCTCTGTCCGTAGCCGGTCAGGGAACAGTAGATCAGGCCCGGGTTGATGGCGGAGAGGCGCTCGAACGAAAGCCCCAGACGCTCCATGACCCCGGGCCGGAACTGTTCCACCACGATATCGTAGGCCTTGACCATGCGCTCGATAAGGGACAAGCTCTCAGACTTCTTCAGGTCCAGCGCAAGCGAACGTTTGTTGCGGTTGAGGTAGGCATGCAGGCATGATATCGGGCCGACATCGTCCACATAGGGAGGCGCCAGGCGAGCCAGATCGGGCCTGGTCGGGGATTCGACCCGCACCACATCGGCACCCAGATCGGCCAGCATCAAGGTGGCCAAGGGTCCGGGCAGGAGCGTGGTGAAGTCCAGGACCTTCAGTCCGGACAGCAATGGCCTCCCGTGACCCTTTGTATCTGTCGCTGATTTTCCCATGAGACCCCCTTTTGGGACCACTCGAGCGTCAATCATCTCTGCTAAAAACATTCCCCCCTCCCTATGTCGGAGCGGGCTCATAACCCCTGCCCCTGGAGGGTTAAGGCGGGGCAAAGGTTGACAAGAAATGAAGGGAACGGTCTCGGCCGTTTTTTCATCCCGTTCATGTTCTTCCGCTCTTCCGTCACCTGATCGATCATGACCGCATTCAGGAGCGATGCTTCAGGCCGCAAAACTCTCTTGAGCGATCTCGGCCACCGAGAGGTCTTCGCTCTTGATGGCCTTGGCCGTAGCATCCACCTCGGGCAGCACGTTCTTGATGAAATATTGGGCCCCGGAGAGTTTACCGGCATAATAGGCCGCATCCTGATTTTCCCTGATAAAGCCCTTCCACGCCTCCTGATTCTGCCTGCTTACTCCTTTGGCCTGCGCCAGGGTCTCCAGCTCGGCGTGCGCGATGCCGGCCTGCCATAAGAGGAGCCAGGCCGAAACCACCTTGCCCATCAGCATCAGGAACGGATAGGCCTGGGTGATAGGGACCAGGAACTTGCCTTCCTTGCCGCACTGGCCGAAGAAGAGCACCAGTTCGGTCAAGGTGTTCACGCTGCACTGGAAATCAGCCGCCAAGTCCTTCAGCACAGGGATGTCCCTGGTCTTGGAGATCGTGGCCTGCATCTCGCCGATGAGCGTAAGGAAATAGGCGCCTTTTTTCATCCCGAGCTTGCGGCCGATGAGGTCCAGGGCCTGGATGCCGTTGGCGCCTTCATAGATGGAGGCGATCTTCACGTCGCGCAGGTACTGTTCGATGGGATATTCGGCGCAGAAGCCATAGCCTCCGTGCACCTGCATGGCGTTCTCGACCACCCGGAAGGCGATATCCGATCCATAGGCCTTGATGATCGGGGTGAGCACCTCGAGTATCCCCTGCCATTTGTCCTTGTCGACCTCATCTCTGGCGACGTGCTCCCTATCGATGCAGTACCCGATGAAGAAGGCCATGGCCCGCAGGCTTTCGACATTGGTCTTCATCCACATGAGCATGCGGCGCACGTCCAGGTGTTCGATGATCGGCACGCGCGGGGCATTGGCATTCTTGAACTCCAGGATCGCGGAGCCCTGCAGGCG
>JAKQBR010000074.1 GCA_029574005.1 Deltaproteobacteria bacterium
CACCCGGATGATCAGATCCAAGAGCGGCGCGGCCAGGCCCGTATCGTCCGTTCCGTGGGGCCTGAGCGGCGCGTTCATGACCCCGCTGTCCTCGATGATCTTCAGGACCGATTTACCGGCCAGGTCTTCATCATTGCGGAAGGTCGCCTGAGGCCCGGCATCCAGTGACCGGTAATCGGTGCACGGGATTTCATTCAGGCTTACCACCAGACCGACCAGGTCGCTGACGCGGCTCTTGCCCTGGTGATCCCTGGCATACCAGAAATATTCCAACACCGGCGCGGCCAGGGCCAGAAGCTTGTGACGCTCCCCCGCGGTGCCGTAGACCGTCCGCCACGGGGTATTCGTAAAGCAGCCCTCATCGCCGCCACGATGCTTCACATCCTTGACGCCTCCCCCCAGTTCGAGCGCCGCGGGGAAGGCCTCGACGAGTGCGGCCGGCACCAGAACCTGCGCTATCCTGTCCGCCGCTACGCTGATGACGCCTTCGAACTTCAGGGCATCATAGCCATGCCCGGAGACCCGGTATCGTTTTTTGAACATCAGCCAGTCAAAGGCCTGGAACTGATCCATATGGACATACCTGCCGCCCTGCTTGATCTTGCCTTCCCTTCCCCAGCGCAGCGCGGTCACGATCTCTCCGATGGCCCATTCGGCCAGGTTGTGGGTCTGGTCGCTGACCGTACCCGGCTCCAGGGGCGGGTGATCGGGCGAATCCACCATCGACAGATAGGGTATCCCCGTGTCCTTGCCCCGCACCACGAAGGTGGGGACATAATCGGCCGAGGCGAACATGATGAGAAGTGAGCGCAGCGAGCTGGTATTGATGTCGGACTCGAGCCGGTTCTGGCCGTAGATGTTGTTGGTGACCGTCAGATCCAGACCTTTGACAATCCCGTTGGCGCCGCTGATGCATGCCGGATCGATGGAAGACAGGCTTACGAGCAGGCCTTTGATCGGCTCGGGTTGCATGATGGGGGCTACGCCCTTCAGGACCTGCTTCAGGTACTTGGCCAGGGTGTTCTTCCGGGGGTCGGGGTTGTCGTTGAGCGCCATGACCTTATCCAGGCTGGTCACCAACTGGTCGAAGTCGTCATGCTGGGCCAACCTGCGCGCCGAGAGAAACAGCTGCCGGAAATCGTTCGTGGTGGCCTGGGCGAATTCCTTGTCATAGAACGGCGAGTCGGGGTTGTGAGCGCCGGCCAGCACATCGATCGCGGCATTGATGAGCGCGCCCGAGGCAAAACCGCCGCCGGCCTCGTGCCGGGCCTTATCGACAGGCCCGTTCTCGCTCATGGCCGCGGAGGCAAAAACCATCACGGCAAAGACCTGGATACCGATCGAAACAAGCACTCCGGATTTCTTCATAACCTCCTCCGTCTTATTCCCATCCCGAAGAGATCGCGTGCGCCGTCTCTCGCGGGTCGGGAAAAGTCGAGCCTGACAGGATGCCCAAAAATCCCGTCCGGTTACATGAAATCATGCATCGATGAATGCCTCCGTAGTTTTAGAGCGCATCCATACCCATTCTCTTCACAACAGCATGTCAATGCAAAGACTTTATTGTTAATAATTTATAACTAACAATGCCCCCTCTGTCAAGGCAAGGCCACTCGCCAGGTTCGGTTTTCATGGATCAAAAGCAGGTGCGGCTGACGGCGTATGCACCACGGGGATCGCCTTTACCGGGCGGCAATCATGGTTCACCTATAATCATGGAACACCGGGGGGAACCGCGGACAAGAACGGCACCATGCGCATCTCACCCCGCACCCGCGAAAAAGGAAGCCCCCTGACACTCGACGCCACCGCCGTTATCAATCCGCGCGTTTTATGGAGCCGCTGAGTATCGACAGCGATGAGGAAAAGATGGTGGGCCGCACAGGATTTGAAATTGATAGGGGCCTTGCCTGGGGCCGTTGTACGGGTTGCCCGACCCCCAATATCGGGAAGCGGGGAATTGTTATGAACCACGATCTGCAAAACCGTTATTCACCGGTTCAAATCCGGTTGCCGCCTCCAGTTTACCAGGATACCCCATATGTCGTATTAGAGAATTACTTGAGAATCTCTGAAAAAAAGATTTAATACTATCACCACTCTTGTCCAAAATAAATCTTGATCAAACAGGTTGAGAAAAATCCTCCAAGTGGGCAAAAAGGTTTTGACGGACAGATTCACTCACGAGGAGGACGGATTCATGGTACGAGTATCGAGCATCTTCAGTCAAATATTATT
>JAKQBR010000079.1 GCA_029574005.1 Deltaproteobacteria bacterium
GACCGGATAATAACGGTTTTCGCCGTTCATGCCACCTCTTTCAGCCAGTCGATGATGAGCGGGGTCGTCCGGGGGTCGCGGCGCAGCTGATGCGGAGCGCCCTCCAGAAGGGTAATCTTCTTGGGTGTGAATGCGGCCTGGAAAAGTTTGTAGGCATGCGCCACCGGGACCACGCCGTCCCCCTCGCCGTGCACGATCCCGACCGGCCGCGGTGCGATGAAGGGCAGCCACTTGACGGGCTTGATTTCCTGGAAACCGCGATACCAGGCATTGATGTCCCTGGGGAAACCGGCATCCTGAATGAGCCCGAGGTCACGGAAGTGCTCCCGAAGGACCACCGGATCTTCCGGCAGGATCTCGGACAGATCTGCCGGCGTGGCCATGAGCAGGAGGCTCTTGAACCGGCGGTCCAGGCTGGCCAGTTTGGCGGCAATGGCCCCCCCGGCGCTGAAGCCGACGCCGTGAATCGAGCGTGGGTCGATGCCCGGGGTATCGTGCACCAGGTCATACACAAAAAAAAGGTCCTCGTACCAGTCCCGCATGTCGATATTGCCCGAAGACTCTCCGCAGCCGCCGAAATTGAACAGGACCACGATATATCCATGCGAGACAAGCTGCTCCACCATAGGCAGGTAGCCCTGGTCATTCGGATCGGGTTTCGATCCCGGAATGCCATGGCAGATGATCACGGCGGGCTTCAATCCCGAGGCCTTCTCAGGGCAGTAGCGCCATACCTTTATCTGATTCTTCCCGCGCACAAGGCGATATGCGTTCGACTTCATCTTGCAGAAGGTTGAATCTCCTGTATACAAAGGCCCAGGCCTTCAATTCGTGTTCATCCAGGACCACTTCATCCAGATCAGCATACTGCCGGATCGGTATGCGGTGGCGGCTTGCCAGCGACTGGATCGTGGCCACCGAGAGGGCGAGCATGTTTGCGGCCTGGTCGAGGGAGATCCGCCTCTGTTCGCTAGCCCCCATCTTCTTGAAGACAAAGGTCTGGTGGATAGCCGTCTGGGTGGCCTCCCGGTCCAAGGCATAAGCCTTGTCGAGGATGTCGATGTACTCCAGGTCCATCTGATATCGGACATTGGCAAGCTCCACCATGCCCCGGATGTCGTCGGGATAGCGTGCGAGCATGTCGGTCAAGGTCTTCAGCGCCGCGGGCATGTCATCCAGGAAAAAGTAGACCTCTCCCAGGTACAGGTAGGTGTCGCGGTCCTGATCGCCCAGGGAACGGGAATGCTCGAACATCTCGAGCGCCAGATCAAGATGGCCGAGCTCACGGTGGCAGATGCCGATGAGTTTGTAGATGAGCGGACTTACCGAGCACAGGAAGCGGGCCTTCTCAAGGTCGTCGGCCGCGATCGTATAGTAGCCGTGGTCCATTTTCTCGCGCGCCCGGCCCATGAAGACCTTGAAGCGCGTCTCGAAGTCCTTGCTGGACAGGCTGGCTTCAGGGTCCTTGAAATGGTAGCCCGAGGTGCACAGGTCGATGTAGTCCCGGGACTCTTCCAGTTCGTCCTCGCGCGCCAGAACCTCAATCACCCGTTGACAGAGGTTCTTGATGGGCAGGACGGTATCGGCCTTATTGATGACAAAGAGGGCGACCCCTCCGCTCTCATCGCTCTCCATCTCGGAGAGGTGTCTGGCCTCGTCGAGCAGCTCCCGGAAAAAGAGATTGGCCATATCCCTGGAATTGTTGATGGGAAGCGCCATGGCGGACTTGTACTCACCCCCGGGACAGGTGAACTCGTAGCTGACCCACAGCTCGCGATATTCCTTATCGATCCGTTCGACCTCGATCGAGACGAGCTCGATCTGGGCCCGCGATTGTTCAAGCTTCCCCCGCATGCGTTAGATGTATTCTCTGTAGATCTAAATGTCAACAGTCATGGGATGAAGCCAGCATCTCCGGCGCCCTTGGTCTGGACAAAAACAGGTGATAGTGGTATCAAAAATCCGTCATGGATTCATCATCGGTTTATGTGAAGAAAGGAGCGTGAATGCGCCTAGTTGCGAAGACCCTCTTCACGAGCCTTCTCATCGTCGTTCCCGCGGCGATGACTTTGGCTGACGGTCTGCCCAGGGCGATCGTTGAGGAGCATGTGTTTCACGCGGGGACCGTCCAGCAGGGCCCGCCGATCGCACACGATTTCATCATCAAAAACGGCGGGAACGGACCCCTCACCATCAAGGCCCAGCCCTGTTGAGGGGCGAAAGTAACGGTCCCGGAGGGGCCGATCGCGCCAAAGGGCTCCGGCAAGGTGAGCGTGAGCGTTGCGACGAACTATCGGCGGGGGAGCTACCGCAAGGATATTCAGGTGTTGACCAACGATCCGGCCAATAAGGAGATTACCTTCAGCATCCAGGCCACCATCCTGGAGACGCTGAGCGCCCTGCCCGCCTTTGTGGACTTCGGCCGGGTACCTGTCGGCGCACGCAAGGCGATCGATATCAGCCTGAGCAACAATGGAGCGGAGCCGATCGTGATCAGACAGGTGCGCGTTAGTCCGGCCGAACATTTGCGCATCAGCCCGCCGCAGGGTTTTTCCCTGAACCCAGGGGAGAAAAAGCAGCTTTCGCTCACTTTGCTGGCAACGCTGACGCCGGGAACCATGAATGGTTCGGTGCTCATCATGACCGACACCGCCCACCTGCCGGAGAAGAACATCTCTGTGCGGGCGGAAATCATCACTCACCGATAGCGGCGCGTGAAATGCACTGAGAAAAGAGGGGGACGGATGTCTGGCCGGAGGAATCTGCGTGAAGGCTTCATGATACCCTCGCACTGTTGCGGCCCGGTTCGGCTGTCGCTCAAGGACCGTGAGGATCGAGCGTCCGGTTGTGGGTCTGCCGCCATAGGCCGAACACCCCATGAAGAGCAGCTTTAGGAGACATATCGCCACGGTCGGTGCCCTCACCGGCATCAGCCGCATCCTGGGATTCGTCCGCGACATGGTGACCGCTTGGCTCTTGGGGGCCAGCCCTCTGGCCGACGCCTTCTTCGTGGCTTTCCGCATACCCAATCTCCTGCGGCGTTTCATGGCCGAGGGCGCGGTCAGCGTGGCCTTCGTGCCGGTCTTCAACGAGGCAAAGGAAACCGACGGGCTGGAAAAGGCCCTGGCCATGTTCCGTGACGTCATGACGCTGATGTTCTACTGCCTGATCGCCGTGGTCATCCTGGGGGAAATCATTGCGCCGGCGATGGTGGCCGCCATTGCGCCCGGTTTCTACCACGAACCGATCTTCAACACGGCCGTGCACCTCACCCGCATCATGTTCCCATTCATCCTACTGGTCGGGATTGTGGCCTTGTTCATGGGCGTGCTCAATTCCCTGGGACATTTCGCGGCCCCGGCCGCGGCTCCGATCATACTCAATATCTTTATGATCGGCGTGCCGATCGCGGGGTATGTCCTCATACCCCTCTTTCAAACACCAGCGGACGCCCTGGCCTGGGGGGTCATTATCGGCGGCGTCGCCCAGCTCGTTCTGCAGATCCCGGTCTTGAGGAGATACAAGGTTCCGCTGTCGCTGTCACGCGACTTCCACAATCCCCGCATCAGACAGGTCACCCGGCTGATGGGTGTAGCCGCCATAGGCGCCTCACAATACCAGATCGGGGTCTTCATCGGCACGCTCCTGGCGTCGCTGCTCGCCGCCGGCAGCGTGTCGTATCTATGGTACGCCAACCGTCTGGTCGAACTTCCCTTGGGCGTCTTCGCCTTTGCCGTGGGGAATGTCGTGTTGCCGGCCATGAGCACCGCCTCGGCCCACATGGACTTCGAGCGCCTGGGTGTCCTCATGCGCGGCTCGCTGAGGACGGTGCTCTTATTCACCATCCCGGCCACCGTCGGCCTGATCCTGCTGGCGGAGCCGATCATCGCGATCCTCTTCATGCGCGGAAGATTCGGCATGGGTGATGTCGTTAACACCGCCTTGGCACTCCAGATGTACGCCCTGGCCCTCTGGGCCATCGGATATACGCGCATTCAGAACCAGGCCCTTTACGCCATGCAGCAGGCCAAGCTCGTGGTCAATATCAGTTGGCTGTCCCAGGGGTTGAATATCCTTTTGAGCATCGTGCTCATGCAGCCTCTCCGCCATGCCGGGATTGCCCTGGCCAGCTCGATCTCCGTGGCCTTCCAGCTGATCTGCTTCCATGTCATCCTGTCCCGCAAGGGAATCGGTCTTAACCGCGCCTTCTTCAAGACCTGCGGCAAGATGCTGCTGGCCTCCGGCGCCATGGGGGTTTGTATCTACCCCTTCCTCTTGAAGCGCTTCTGGACCGCAGGCTTGAATCCCCAGAGTCTCGGCGTGCTCACCCTCTGTGTCGCCCTGGCGATCGGGGTTTATTTCGCCGCGCTATGGGCGATGGGGGTGCGGGACGTACCGGGGAGAAGACCATCGAACGGGCACTAGGCTGTAATTTAATATACTGGATACTTATTTTCCCTGCCTTGAGTGAAATTTCTTACCGTAGACATGAGATAAAAAGTGCTCAAGTACGACTTTAATACCCATAGCCTGCTGCCGTGAAGGCCAGGGGCTTCGTTATACCGCAGTAATATTGTGCTGTTATCGACAAGACAACACATGGCATCATGTTTGCTTAAATAACGCCAGAATATGCTTTGAGGTTTTCATGATGAGGCTGACACGCAGAGAGATACTTGAAGAACTGGGACGATTAGGGATTAGAGGGGTGAATGATCTCAAGGCGGCCTGCAGGGAGTTCGAATCGTATTGGGACTCTCTCCAGACAGGGGTATTGAGACCGTCACGCTGGTATTGATCGACACCACCCCCAAGGGCATACGGAATGAAAAGAGAAAAGACACTGCAGGGCTTTGTGGTTGACAAGGTTGAGGACCTCTCTCCGTCCTTCATATGCGCCAACGCGGACGCCATCCCCCACCTCTTTCAGGTCTCGCTCCTGGGAGATCTCGACGTCCGTGCCGAAAAATTGCCGGAATTGTTCCTCTATCTCATGGAACAGATCACGCCCTTTGACACCGGCCTTATCTATATCTGGGAGCCGGCCGACATGTGGTTCTGCCGTGGGGTGCAAGGACAGGTCCCCGAATCGCTCGAGCAGGGCAACCTCTTTACCTATACGATCCGCAAGACCGCCAAGCCGCTGTTGATCCCGGATACGAAGAGCTTTGGTTCAGCCTTTTTTGATCTGCCCTTCACCTTCTCCTCCATGATCGGGCTGCCCATCTTTCTCGACACCCACAGCATCGGCTGCGTGGAACTCTACCGCAAAGGCGGCGAGCCCTTCTCCATCAGGGATGTGACGCTCATCAAGCATCTGCTGATGTATTCGGAGAAGGCCCTGCGCGACTGCCTCGGGCATGAGCGCAGTCGGGACCATCTGCTTGACCTCAGGATGGACATCCCCCAGCGGCATGTGGCGCTGGATATCCTCCACCAATACGAAGAGCAGGCGAAACGCCTGGCCTACCCCTTGAGCATCGCCATCGTCGCACTCGACGACGCGGAACGCTTCGGGCAACAACAGGGCGTCCTCGATGGGACCAGGACCTTGAAAACCCTGGCCAGGCGGATCAAGCAAGGGCTGCGCTGCTATGATCGGGTGCTGCGCTATGAAGAGTACAGCTTCTTCGTCATCCTGCCGGGCAGCACGTCCCTGGAAGCTACAACCGCCCTGCGCAAGGCCTTGGCCCAACTGGAAGACGACCTGGGAGACAATCTGACCGTCGGCCTCGTCACCCTGCCGGATGAGGCCCAGGACGCCAAAGGCCTGATCAATGCCGCCCATCAAGCCCTCTCCTTTGCCAGAAAAAAGGGCCTGCACATGGCTACCTATACCCAAACCGGCGCGATCAAACCGACCAATCTCTCGCTGGAACTCGCGCTGTTCAAGATCCTCCATAGCGGTCCTTCCTTTGAGGCGCTGGACCACCTGCTTGAACTGTGGAAGATCCAGTGTCAAGCGGAAGAGATCACCAGGCAGGATGCCGCCCCCGGGACGCCCGTCTTCTGGGAGGGTCAGTGCCTGGGATATCTGAGACATCATGGCCTGTCACAGGAGATCTGCCAGTGGATCATCACCTATCTTGCACCGGCCTGGGCGGTCGCGGCCGGACGCAACGCCGACATGACCGACTGGCATACGTCCCTGCTCCTGAACATCTCCGTGCTGGCGGATATCCGCGCCGGCTGCCCCATGGGGTACTCCCTCAAGGTGGCCGACCAGTTGTATACCATGGCGCGCACCTTGGGCCGGGACGAGCCGGAATGCCTGCGCTGGGCAACCTCGGCCCTGGCCGCCAATATCGGGTACCTCGGCATCCCCACCTCCATCCTGACCAAGGACGAGGTCAACACGCTCGACAAAAAACGCATCAAGGCGCATCCGCTGATCGCGTTGCGCATGGTGCGGGGCGCCCAGGCCCTGAATCTGGATAGGGATATCCTGGCCTATCATCATGAACACATGGACGGGAGCGGCTATCCGCGCGGCTTGAACGGGCATGACATACCGGAGGGCGCACGCGCCCTGCGGGTGGTGGACACCTTCAACGCCATGATCTCGCCGCGCCTCCATCGGTCACAGAAGAAGCACGACGAGGCCTTCAGCGAGATGTCCTCACATGCCGGGGTCACCTTGGATGCCGAGATGACCAGGCTCTATATGGGGCTCATCGGTTTTTCAACCAGCGGTGATGGGTGATGCCGTACTTCTGGATCTTGTAGTGCATAACCCGCTTACTGATACCCAGCGCCTTGGCGGCGTCCTTCTGAACCCACTCATGCCTCTTCAGGGCATCCAGGATCAGCTCTTTTTCGGTATTCGCCAAGGATGACAGCCGCTGGCCATCATCAGCGCCCTCTTCGCTCTTGGGCCCGGCGGCAATGGAGATGTCATCAGGCCTGATGAAGTCGCCTTCGGCCAAGAGCACCGCCCGTTCCATGCAGTTCCTGATCTCGCGGACATTGCCGGGCCATGGATAATCGATCAGCGTCCTCAAGGCCGCCGGATCGATATCGCTAACCTGCTTATTGAACTCCTTGGCATAGCGTCGGATGAAATACCTCACCAGCGGCTCGATATCCTCCTTGCGTTCGCGTATCGGCGCAAGGTGGATGTTGACCACATTAATCCGGTAATACATATCTTCCCTGAACTTGCCTTCGTGCACCAAAGAGAGGAGATCGCGGTTCGTAGCGGCGATGACGCGCACATCCACCTTGATGGTGCGTTGCCCGCCCACGCGCTCAAACTCACGCTCCTCCAGGACCCTGAGGATCTTGCCCTGCAGGGATATGTCCATATCGCCGATCTCGTCCAAGAAGATCGTGCCCATGTTGGCCTGTTCCACCCGCCCGATGCGCAGCTTGATGGCGCCGGTAAAGGCGCCCTTTTCATGGCCGAAGAGTTCGCTTTCCAGGAGGTGGTGCGGAAGCGCGGCGCAGTTGACCTGCACGAAATTATTGCGTGAGCGGACCGAATTGTGGTGGATGGCCCCGGCGATCAACCCCTTGCCGACGCCGGTCTCCCCGGTGATGAGCAAGGTGGTGTCGGCCTTGGCGACCTTCTCCGCCATGTGGAGGGTCTTTCTCAAGGACTTGCTCGTGCCGATGATGTCGGTCGTGCGGTAGATGACATCTTCCTGGGTATGTCGCAGGTAATCGATCTCGTTGCGCATGCGTTTCAAGGACAGGGCATCCTCGATCTTCTGCGCGATTTCGGCCAGGCCGAACGGTTTCTGGATGAAATCCTGGGCGCCGTTCTTCATGGCCACCACGGCCGTATCGACCGACGCGTAGCCGGTCATGACGATTACGATCGTAGTGGGACTGATGGTCTTGACCTGCTTCAAAAGCTCAATGCCGTCCATGCCCGGCAGCTTGATATCGGTCAGCATCAAGTCGTAGACATACTTGTTGACGCGCGCCAGGGCGGCCTCGCCATCTCCGGCCAGCTCGACATCATGGTTCTGCCCTTTGAGCTCCTGAAACAGAACCTGTCCGAGATTCATATCGTCTTCGACTATGAGAATATGCGCCATATACAATTTTGTAATCGGGCCGTTACGGCGAAAACTTAAGCCCTTATCATTGTATATATACGCTCAGAGGTCTGTCGCGGCAAGCTCCTTGCATGGCAGTCCGATGCTGCGCGCCACCGTCGCATGGGTGATATGGCCTCGATGGGCATTAACGCCTGACAGGATCGCCCGGTCGTCGACCGCCGCCTTGATCCCCTTCTCGGCCAGCGCAAGGGCATAGGGCAGGGTGACCTGAGCCAGACCCCAGGTGGAGGTCACCGGTACGGCGCCGGGCATATTGGCCACGCAGTAATGGACGATCCCGTCCACGAGGAAGATCGGATCATCGTGATAGGTGGGATGGGTCGTCTCGCAGCATCCGCCTTGATCTACGGCCACATCCACGATCACCGCCCCCTTGCGCATGCCCTTGAGGTGCGCCCGGCTGATCAGCCTCGGAGCCGAGGCGCCCGGTATGAGCACGGCGCCGATCACCAAATCGGCACCCGCCAGGCAGCGCTCGATGTTCTCCGGCGTCGATGCCAAGGTTTCGATTTTGACCCCATAGAGGTCGTCGAAATGCTGCAGGATTGACTTGCGCACATCCATCACCGTAACCCGTGCGCCCATGCCGACCGCGATCTTGGCCGCATTCCGCCCCACCGTACCGCCGCCGAGGATGACGACCTGAGCGCGCGCAACACCCGGGATACCGCTCAGAAGGACCCCGCGTCCGCCGTAGGTCTTTTCAAGATACTTGGCGCCCTCCTGCACCGCAAGTCGTCCGGCGACCTCGCTCATGGGCTCCAGCAGCGGCAGGTGCCCATCCGGCAGCTGCACGGTTTCAAAACCCACCGCGGTCACCCCTTTTTCCACCAGCATACAGGCCAGGCGTTTATCCGCGGCGAGGTGCAGGTAGGCAAAGAGGATCTGCCCTTCCCGAAAGAGCTCGAATTCCTCGGGCAAAGGCTCCTTGACCTTGAATACCATATCGGAAAGCGCAAAGAGCTCGGCGTGGGAATCCAGCAATGTCGCCCCGGCGCGGGAGAAGGCCTCATCCGGGATATCGGCGCCGATGCCTGCGCCTTTCTCGATATAGACCGTATGTCCGGCCGCCTTCATCGCCCGCACCCCATCCGGCGTGATGGCAATACGGTGTTCGAACCGTTTGATCTCTTTCGGTACGCCTATGCGCATGGTGATGGTCTCCTTTCCTGTATCCGCCAGGCGGCGAGTGATTGCTCACTCTCTACCAAACAATCCCTCCCCTGTTAATGAAGAATGTTGCCGTGATGCCGGGGCACTTCGACCATGCCGTCTTTCAAAAACCGCTCGATGCCTGAATCGGAATGAGGACAGATCATCCTGTGCGCCGGGACACCCCATTTATCGCGGTTGACCACGGTAGGGATGTATACTATGCTGGATATACGTGCAGAAAGGCGGCTTCGTACGGACTACTCCGGGCGATGTCTTTGGCACAGCCAGGTTATAAGGGGGATGCATGCTGTTGACGACGGTGGTGGTCACGGAGTTCATGACCAACTGTTTCATTGTGGCGGACGAGGACACAAAGGAGGCGCTCGTCATCGATCCGGGCGGCGAAGGTGAACGCATCAAGGGCGAGATCGACCGCCTCGGCGTCAAGATAATCGGCATCATCAACACCCACGCGCACGTGGACCATATCGGCGCCAACCAGGCAATCAAGGACGCCTATGGTTGCGACATCCTCATGCATAGCGCCGAGTTGCCCGTGCTACAGGTGGCTTCCAAGATGGGCCGCCTCTTCGGCGTCAACCTCGCGCAGCCGCCTTCGCCCGACCGCTACCTGGCCGAAGGTGACACCATCGCGTTCGGCACGAACACCCTCAAGGTCCTGGAAACCCCCGGCCATTCCCCGGGAGGCATCTCGCTCGTGTCTGCGGACGGCCGCAGCTGCTTCTCCGGCGACACCCTCTTCGCGGGCTCCATCGGCCGCACCGACCTGCCGGGGGGCGATTACGAGACCCTCATCCAGGCCATCAAGACCAAACTCATCCCGCTCGGCGATGACATGCGAGTCTATCCCGGACATGGACCGGCGACATCCATCGGTTCGGAAAGGCGCTACAATCCATTTCTTTAAACAAGGGAGGACGATATGAAAGGCATGCTGTACGGTACGATCATTACCCTGGCCCTCATGATGACGCTGACCGGATGCGCCGAGTTCAACATGGGCGGGATCGGACAGGGCCGGCTCACCGCCCCCGCGCCCGCTGTACAGAATGAAGCACCGCCCAGCCCGGTATACCTGGATTTTGACGATGTCCTCGTGCCGCCGGAGCTCAAACGTTCGGCCAACGAGTGCTATCTCTCCAACGGCTTTGGCCGCCTGGTGCTCTCCGGCAGGGTGGACGGCGATTCGCTTTCGAAGTTCTTCGTCTCCGGTATGCCGTCGACCGGCTGGCAGGTCCTTGACCAGTACAAGTATCAAGGCGCCATCAGACTCTTTTTTGCCAAGCCGGATAAGATCTCGACCATATTGATCACGGAGAACCCCATGGACACGAAGGTGGAGATATGGGTGACGCCCCTTACGCCCCGCTAGCGGGACGTACGATCGTCCTATGCATCACCGGCGGCATAGCCGCGTATAAGGCCCCGCTGATCGTGCGCAGCCTCGCCTCGCGCGGCGCTCACGTGGATTGCATCCTTACCGAGGCCGCCGCACAGTTTGTCACCCCCTTGAGCCTGCAGAGCCTGACCGGCCGGCCGATCTATACCCGCATGTTCCCCGTCGAGCACCAACGGAGCTATGAGATCGAACACATCTCCCTGGCAGATAAGGCCGACCTCGTCCTGGTGGCGCCGGCCACGGCCAACTGCCTGGCCAGGCTGGCGCACGGCATGGCCGACGACCTCGTCACTGCCACTGTTCTGGCCACCAAGGCCCCGGTCCTCCTCTGTCCCTCCATGAACGTGAACATGTACGAGCACCCCGCCACGCGCGCCAACCTCGCCACACTCCGCAATCGCGGCCTGGAGATCCTTGAACCGGAGCAGGGATTTTTGGCCTGCGGCTGGGAGGGCAAGGGCCGGCTTCCCGAGCCCGAGCGCATTGCGGCCGAGGTTGTCAGACTCACGAGCCCGCAGGACCTGGCGGGACTCAAGATCCTCATCACCTGCGGGCCGACCTGCGAGGACATCGATCCGGTGCGCTTCATCACCAACCGATCAACCGGCAAGATGGGGGCCGCGCTGGTGGAGGCCGCCTGCCTGCGAGGGGCCGAGGTGACCGTGATCAGCGGTCCGGTAGCGCTGAAGTATGCCCCCTGGGCCCGGGTGGTCGACGTACGCTCGGCATCCGAGATGCTTGCCGCGGTGAAGGAGGGGCTGGACGGCGTGGACGTCCTCATCATGGCCGCGGCCGTGGCCGACTATGTGCCCAAGGAGTATCAGCGCCGGAAGATCAAGAAGGGGCGCTCGGAGATGAGCGCGCTTGAATTGCGTCCCAGCCCGGACATCCTGGCCACTATCAAACCCCTGAAGGACAAGCGGTTCTTTGTCGGCTTCGCCGCCGAGACCGATGACCTGAAAGAGAACGCCCTGGAAAAGATGAAGCGCAAGGGCCTCGACATGATCGTGGCCAACCGCGTGGGGGAAGAGGGCAGCGGTTTCGCCTCAGCGACCAACTCCGGGATCCTGCTCTCAGCCGACGGCACCCAAGAGGTTTTCGAGCACGTGGAGAAGACCATGCTTGCCCATACGATCCTTGACAAGATTCGAGGTGCGTGGTGAGGGCGCCGGATCCGCTGGCCCAGATCCTGCGGGAAGAAGCCCTGTGGGCCGGTGATTTTCTCGTCATGCCGCCCAGGACCGCGGCCGAACCGGTGTCCTCAGGCCTGGAAGGCATCCGCGAGAAGCTCGGTGACTGCAGGAGGTGCGGGCTTTGCGCAACACGTAAACATATCGTGTTCGGCGAGGGCAACCCGAATGCCCGCATCATGTTCATCGGCGAGGCCCCGGGGGCCGTGGAAGATGAAACCGGGCGGCCTTTCGTCGGTCCGGCCGGCAGGCTCCTGACCGATATCATCGAAAAGGCCATGGGCCTCAGCCGCTCCGAGGTCTATATCGCCAACATCCTCAAGTGCCGCCCGCCCGGCAATCGCGACCCGCAGCCCGAGGAGGTGGAGCAATGCATCGACGTTCTGAAGCAGCAGGTCATGGAAATCAGGCCCGAGGTCATTATCGCCCTGGGCCGCATCGCGGCCCACACCCTGCTCGCGACCTCCACACCCATCAGCAGCCTGCGGGGTACGTTCAGGGAATACCTGGGCATCCCCTTGATGCCGACATTCCATCCGAGCTATCTGCTGCAGAACCCATCCAAAAAGAGGGAGACATGGGAAGACATCAAAAAGGTCATGGCATACGTGGGCTTGCCCTTGCCGCGCTGACACTGCTGCTCCTCCCTTGGGCGGCAGAAGCTTCCGACGTCATCGTGCTGGATGTCAAGGACACCATCACCCCGCCGGTCGCCAGCTATCTCACCGAGAACATCGATCGGGCGGTAAAGGACAACGAACAGGCCGTGATCATCCGCCTGGACACCCCCGGCGGATTGGATACCGCCATGCGCGACATCATCCAGAAGGAGTTGAACGCCCCCATCCCGGTGATCGTGTATGTCTCCCCCAAGGGGGCGCGCGCGGCCTCGGCCGGGGCGCTCATCTGCCTGGCCTCCGATGTCGCCGCCATGGCGCCGGGCACCAATATCGGCGCGGCGCACCCGGTCGGCATCGGGCCGGGCGGCGGCGGGGAAGGAGACGGCAAGGGCGCCAATACCATGGTGGAAAAGGTCACCAACGATGCCGTGGCCTACGCCAGGAGCATCGCGCGCGCGCGGGGCCGCAACGAGGAGTGGGCCGCCCAGGCCGTAAGCAAGAGCATCTCCACGCCGGCCGGCGAGGCCCTTGAAAAGCACGTCATCGATATCGTGGCGGAAGGCATGGACGATCTGCTCCTCAAGCTGGACGGCCGCGTGATCAAAAAGGGGAATGTCACCATCACGCTGAAGACCAAGCAGGCCAGACTCATAGAAAGGCCCATGGACTTTCGCACGCGCCTCCTGTCCACCATCTCCAATCCCAACGTGGCCTATATCCTCATGCTCATCGGCCTGGCCGGCATCTACTTCGAGCTCTCCAGTCCGGGGGCGATCCTGCCGGGCATCATCGGCGGCATCTCGCTGATACTGGCCTTCTTCGCCTTCCAGACCCTGCCCGTGAACTATGCCGGGGTGGCCCTGATCCTCCTGGCCGTGATCCTGTTCTTTGCCGAAATCAAGGTGCCGAGCTACGGCCTGCTTACGGTGGGCGGCATCATCTCCCTGGTCTTCGGATCGCTCCTGCTCTTCAGGACCCCCGAGCTTTATGCCCAGGTGTCCCTGGACGTCATCGTGCCCATTGCCCTCTTTTTCGCGGCCTTTTTCACCCTGTGCGTGTATCTGGTCGTAAAGGTGCACCGCGGCGCGCCGTCCACCGGGGCCGGAAGCCTGGTGGGAGAAAAGGCCCACGTGTACGCCTGGAACGCCGACGGCACGGGCAAGGTCTTTGCCCACGGCGAATACTGGAACGCACGGGGGCCGCAATCCATCAAGCCGGGCGATATCGTCGAGGTGGAACGGGTCGAGGGCATGACCCTTACGATAAAACCGCGCGGGGACGGGGATTGAACCGGCGTTTTTTGCCTGGAGGACAGGGACCCTCATGATCGCCGTAGCGCTCTCCGGCGGCGTCGATTCCATGGCGGCCGCCATCCTGCTGCATGACCGAGGAGAGCGTCTCATGGGCATCAGCATGCGCCTCCAAGACGATCTGCCGGATCAGGCGCATCTCAAGCGCGCCGAAGAACTCTGTCGCAAACTGGGCATCGGCTATCATCTCATCGACCTCTCGCAGGCCTTCGATTCCATCCGGGGCTACTTCTGCGAGAGCTACCTCGCCGGCCTCACGCCCAACCCCTGCGCGGTGTGCAACCGCGACATGAAATTCGGACTGCTCTTGGAACGGGCGCGCGCGCTGGGGGCTGATGCCTTGGCCACGGGCCACTATGTGCGCCGGGAGGTTTTCAAAGACCGTTATTCCCTCTCCCGCGCAGCCTGGAAGAACTCGCAGGAATATTTCCTGGGGCTGCTCCCCCAGGATGTTTTGCGGCACGCCATCTTTCCGCTCTCAGATATGAGCAGACCCGCGGCCGAGGATCTTGTGCGTCGCATCGGACTCGACGTCCCCAAGCAGGCGTCTTCTCAGGATGTTTGCTTCATCCGGGGCGACTATGCCGACTTCATCCGGGACGTTACCGGCCACCGGCCCACCCCGGGCCGCATCATCGATATGCACGGACGCATCGTCGGTTCTCACCGCGGGGCCCTGCATTATACGATCGGCCAGCGAAAGGGGCTCGGGATGGGTTTCGGGCGCCGCGTCTTTGTGCTGGACGTGGACCAGAGAGAGAACACCGTCACGATCGGCGATCGATCCGAGTGGCCCCACCATGGATTCTTCCTCGATGACGTCAACTTCATGAGGATCGAATCGCTGCAAACCCCTCGCGAGGTAACCATCAAGGTCAGATACAAGCAGGAGCCCTTGGCCGCCACGATCCACCCGACCCGGGAAGGGCTGTGGGTCGACTATCCGGACCTCTTCGCCCCCGGCCAACTGGCCGTGGGCTATGACCCGGACGGGACGATCCTGCTGGCCGGATTCATCCGCGCCCCTGGGCGGAAGAGGCCCGATGCTGGCCGGACATGGAACCTCATGCGCCAGGACGACAACGGCCATCGCTTCCTGGTCTCGGCCCATGCATCAAAACTGGAGGCCCAGCAGGCCCTGGCCGCCCTGGAGGGAGGGCACCACAAACAGATGTACTGGATCGAACCCGTCTAAGGACGCGGACGCTCACCATCCCTGGAGCGCTTGCGCCTTCGGGAACCACTTGCCACCATACACAAACGGGCTATTATTTAATGTAATATTAGACCGAGCCATGACCGAGGAGTCCGGTATGAACTCGTTTGCCGTTCAGGGAGGCTATATCATCAAGTCAGCGCAGGACATCGTGCAGGATGGCTATGTCGTTGTTCAGGACTCCCGCATCCGGGATATTACAACCGTGAGACCCCATGACATCAAGATTATCGGCCATAGACACGACATTGTCATGCCGGGTCTGATCAATCTTCACACGCATGCGCCCATGACCCTGTTCCGCGGCCTGGCCGACG
>JAKQBR010000086.1 GCA_029574005.1 Deltaproteobacteria bacterium
TAGATATCGGTCGGCACGAAGAATTCCGAGAGATCGATGCCGATATAGTCCCAGGTCGGCTGCGGCTGCAAGGGTGTGGTATGGATGGAGGGGTGGACGTCGTGCGAGCCGCCGATAGCCGCTTCGCGGTCGTAAATTGCAACCTTGTGTCCCTGGCGTGCCAGGTCAATACCCGCGACCATGCCGGCCAATCCGGCGCCGAAAATGGACACTTGCTTCATGAGTACACATACCTCCTCTGCAGATATTCAGTTATCTCTCCATGAGACATTCCATTCGAAAAACAAGCCGTTCATCCATAACTGCCCAGGCAGCCGGATCACGGTCGTGGTGCAACCTTCAATCCCTTACTGTCCGCCGGCGTCAGCCCCTTGATGATGACCTCCAGGATCTGATCCGTGGCTTCCTTGATGGAGATCTCATTCAAGGCATTCCTCTGGGGGCGGAAGACGTATTGCCTGATGGCCATCTCCACCGATCCGTTGAGCATGTACGAGGCCATGATCGGGGTTATCTTCTTGCTGAACAAGCCCATTTGCTGGCCTTCCCGTACGATCTCGGCCGCACCCTCCAGCGAGAGCTCGTAGAGTTTCTGGTTCTCCTCATCATGAAATCTGTTCAGCATGGGGATGTCCATGGTCATGACCTTCACCAGATCAGGGCTCTTTTGAAAATTATCAAAGATATACTGCACCAGGCAACGCAGCTTATCGCGGGGATCGAAATAATCCCGGTTGATCTGTTCGATCTTCTTCAGATAGACCTGCGTGTTCTCCTGAAAGATGGCGATCAGCAGATCATCCTTGCTGGGAAAGTACCGGTATATCAGGCCATAGGCGATCCCGGCTTCCTCCGCGATATCAGCCACGCGGCATCCGGAATAGCCCTGCTGCGCAAAGACCTTAACGGCCGCCTTCAGTATTAAATTCCTCTTGGATAGATTCAATTTCGGTTCCGCCATGGGCACACCTTCTCCTGCCTTTCCCGTCCATTCACCATTAACGCGGCCTTAGCTTAAGGTCAAGAGCCGATCACATTGATTCTATTCAGTTTATGGAGCAGGCGGAGCATACCTTTTTCAACTGCCCGTCATCGCCGGCTGTTCATGCCGCCACGACAGACCGGATATCTTCCATCATCGATCAAGCCGCCGGCGCCATCTCCCGGGCAATCAAGGCGGCGCCGATCGCCCCTACCATCTGAGGGTCCCAGCCGATCTTGCGGATCTTCACACCCAGGGCATCCTGCAAGGCATTGAACATCCCCTCATTCTTCGCCACCCCGCCGGTCATGCCCACCTCCCCTTCCACGACGATCCCCTTGGCCAGGGCCGCCACCCGATGGGCCATGGCGCGGTGCAGACCACAGACAATATCCGGTACGGGTTTGCCCGCGTTGATCATCGATACGATCTCGGTTTCAGCGAAAATAACGCACTGATTCGAGACCTTGACCGGCGCCGTGGATTTCTGAGAGACCGAGCCCAGGTCTTCCAGCCGTACCCCCAGAGGCTTGGCCATCACCTCAAGGAACCTGCCGGTACCCGCGGCGCACTTGTCGTTATAGGCATAACGTATGACCTTCCCCTTTTCATCGAGCTTGATCGCCTTGGCATCCTGCCCGCCGATATCGATAACCATGCGGATGGATGGTTCAAGCCACTGCGCGCCCCGGCCGTGACAGACGATCTCGGATTCGACCGCCTGGGCGAACGGGACCTGTTTCCGGCCGTAACCGGTGCCCACGCAGCGCTCCACCTGATCCATGCGCTTGCCGGCCTGCTCCAGCGCCCGGGCCATGACCTCGCGTGCCGATTCCTCGGGGTCAGGCTTGTCCCGCATGACGCAGGCGGCCAGGATGGTGCCCTCTTCCATGATGACCGCCTTGGCGGTCCGCGATCCGATATCACATCCGGCCACGATCATAAGTTCACCTCCCTGGCCAGCAAGGCCGCTCCGAGCGCGCCCACGATCTGGGGATCGACCGACAGGCGCCGCACGCGCAGGCCGGTGATGGTCTCCAATGACTTCACCACACCCATGTTCTTGGCCACCCCTCCGGTCATACACAGGTCGCTCTCGATCCCGATGCTGCCCACCAGCGTGGCCACGCGCCCGGCCATGGCATCATTGATGCCGGCACAGATATCCTCGATCGGTGTGCGCTCACCCACCAGCCGGATGATCTCGGCCTGCGCCCAGACCGTACAGGCACTTGCCAGGCTGACCGGCCGCTTGGACTTGAGTGAAAGCTGTCCCAGGTCCTCAAGCGTGATCCCCATGAGATCGGCCATGACCTCCAGGAACCGGCCGGTCCCCGAGGCGCACTTGTCATTGGTGTAAAACTTGGCGATCTGGCCCTTGGCGTCGACCCGTATGGCCTTGCAGTCCTGTCCGCCGATATCGATGATGGTGCGCACCGCGGGCATGATCCACTGCGCCCCCTTGGCATGGCAGACCAGTTCGGAAATACACCTGTCGGCAAACGGGATCTTCTCCCGGCCGTATCCCGTGCCCACGCAGTGTTTGATGTCGTTTTTGCCGACCTGTGACAAGGCCAGTGCTTTATGCAGTACCTCCTCGGCCGAGTGTGCCGGACTGGTATTGGCGTCGATCACGGCGTAACCCAGGATCCTGGTCTGATTGAGCACGACCGCCTTGGCCGTCAACGAACCGACATCGCATCCGGCCACGATCATTGCAGTATCCCCCTGACTTTCAGGAACTCGCCGCACTTCCCGATCAGGTTGTCGATCGGGTCCACCCGGTTGTCGAAGGAATCGCCGTAGCTCACAAACGTGGGATAGCCGGCCTTTTCCAGGTCCCTGACCATAAGCTTGACATTGCTCCAGGTATTGCGGCACCCCATGGTCCCGATATAGAACATCACATCCGGTTTGACGATACGGGCCATGGTGAGCGTGTCATCCAGCCACATCATGGGTGCGTCATAAGGGCCCCTGATGTTCTTGACCATGGGGAAGCGCGAGGTCTGGAGCGCCAGGGAATCGATGATGCTGTCAAAGGAGGTAAGATCCATTTCATAGCCCTCCTCCGGATATTTCAGGAATGGGTTGTCCTTGGGCCAGAAATCGTTCAAAAAGGCCGCGACATTCGAGATGCCCTGTTTGCGGTTCCAGATGACCCATTTGATGTTGGGGCAGAAATGATCGATGTAGAAGTAAAAGGCCCGCACCTTTTCCTCACCGACCCCGGCGATACCCTTGGCTGCATTGGCCTTGGTGATCTTGAGCATGGACTCCAGGAGCGTGGTATACTGCTTGGACCCCAGATAGATCATGCGGAAGGCGAAGTTCATCATGGCATACAGGGGAGGCATGGGGCAGGGTACGATCCGCTGAAGGTCCTGCAGCTCGTTGAAGAGTTCATCCTGTTTCATGATCTCGGTTGCTACCTCGCGCAGCTTATCGATATCGATCTTCCTGCCGGTCTGCTCCTCCAGGAAGGCCACCATATTGCGGAAATCCGCGCGGTGGTATTCGGCGGCCCTCTCGTCCGTCAGGGTGGGCGGATAATTGATGTTGCACTGCGGGATGCCCAGATAGGAGGAGGCAAAGGCATAGGACACGGCGTTGGAGTC
>JAKQBR010000087.1 GCA_029574005.1 Deltaproteobacteria bacterium
CAAGGGCCCCTTCGGCGTGTGTACCAGGCGCCTGGGGCTGGGCGAACCCCTGCAGTTCCTGCACACCGACCCCATCACCCACCTGCGGGGCTTCAACCTCGACCTGGCCTTCCCGGCCAGCTGGCTCAGGGCCCCCCTGGCCGCGCTCCAGTTCATCCAACAGGCCGACATCCCCTTGACCGAGTATCCGTCAATCATCCGCATGGGCATTGACATCATGACCATGAAACCGGCCCAGATCGATGAGCTGGACACCGTTTCCATTGAAGAGTTCATCCTGCGCTATACGAAGAACCCGCAGGTGATGATGCTGATCGGCTACCTCATGGGGCTCTACTTCATCCTGCCTGCCTGGGAGGCCTCGGCCGGCGAGTCGATCTGGAACATCCAGCACATGGTGAAGGACCTGAACCTGGGCTACCCCAAGGGCGGCAGCGTGGTCATCCCCGAGACCTTCCTCAAGGGCGCGCGCAACCATGGGGCGGAGCTACGGCTGAACGCCGGGGTCAAGCGCATCCTGGTGGAGAACGGTCGGGCGCAGGGCGTGGAGCTGGAGAGCGGCGAGAAGATCACGGCCCGCGCGGTCATCAGCACCTCGTCCGTCAAGGACACGGTGCTCAAGCTGACCGGCGCGGAATTCTTCCCCGAGGCCTTCGTCAAGAGGATCCGTTCGATCAAACCGTCCCTGACCGCCACCCAGGCCAAGATCGGGGTGAGGAAGAAGCTCGTCAAGGGCGGGTCGCTCGTGGGCGCCTGGCCCATCAGGATGGGTAAAAACGTAGACCATGACCAGTTGAAGGAGAACTATAAGGTCCTCGAGACCGGGAGAATCGGTGAGATCGTGCCGGTCTATGTGCCCGTGCCCAGCAACTACGACCCGGACCTGGCGCCCGAGGGCCAGCAGATCCTCACGGTCGTGGCCGTGGCCCCCACCCTGGAGACCACCTTTGTGGACTCGGAAGAGGTCTGGATGGACCGCATGATGGACGCCATCCACAACCTGGTGCCGGGCCTGAAGGAGAATACCATCTTCTGCGACAAGTGGTCGGTGACTACCCTGGCGGCCTGGATCGGCAAGGAGAGCGGATCGGCCATCACCACCGGACAGGCCACGGACCAGGTGGGCCTCCTGCGGCTGCCGCACGAGACCCCCGTGACCGGTCTGTTCATGGCCGGCGATTGCGCCGGCCCGGCGCGCGGGGTCGGCACCGAGCTGGCCTGCCAGAGCGGCATGGACTGCGCCGACCTGGTGGCCCGCCATCTGATGCTCGGCATCCTGAACTAGCCTTTGGGCAAAGACACATCGCCATCAAGGAGTGCACAGCATGATCGAACCGAAGAAGAGACTGCGATCGGAACAGCGCAAACGCCAGCTCGTGAATATAGCCCTCGATCTGATCGCCACCCAGGGCCTGCAGGGCACCACCATGGGCAAGGTGGCCAAGGCGGCCGGGATCACCGAGATGGCCCTCTACCGGCACTTCCGCAGCCGCAAGGAGCTGATCCAGGCCGCCCTGGACAAAATGATCGCCATCACGAAGCGCTTCTTAGACGTGGACGAGCCCGATATCAAGAAACGGCTGCGCACGATCAGCGCCACCATGTACGACAGCATGATGTCCAATCGCATGGAGCCCCGCCTGCTCTTCGAATTCCTGCGCGCCCCGGCCAAGGAGAACCTCAAAGACCAGATGCAGGCCCAATTTCAGGCCATGCTCCACAAGATCGAAGCCATGTTGGACGAGGGCATCGCAAGGGGACAATTCCGGGCGGACATCGATAAGACCAGGATCGCCTGGGAGATCTTCGCTTTCGGATTCACCCTCAATTTCGTCAACGTGCTGGGTTTTGAGAATGACTTCACCAAGCAGCGAGCCATGACCAGCCAGGAAGAGCTCTTGAGCAAGATATCCGTATAATATAAGGAGATACGCCATGGATTTTGAATTTACTAACGAGCAGAAGATGTTGCAGGATACGGTGCGCCGATTTGCCGAAAAGGAGGTCGCCCCCCTGGTCGAGGAGATGGACCGCGAAGAGAAATTCGTCGAGGATCTCTGGGAGAAGGCCAAACCCACCGGCATGCTCGGTATCGGAATCCCGCCCGAAGATGGAGGGACCTTGAGCGATTATATGAGCTTCGGCCTTATGGGGCAGGAGCTGGCCAAGGTCGACGCGGGCGTGGGCGTGGTCTTCGGCGCGCACGCCCTGTTGTGCGCGAACAATATCGCCCGCAACGCCACCGAGGAGCAGAAGAAGAAATATCTGCCCCTCCTGGCCGGGGGCGAGAAGCGGGGCTGCATGGGGCTGACCGAGCCCGGCGCCGGTTCGGACGCGCTGTCGCTCAAGACCCGCGCCAGACGCGAGGGCGACTCCTATATCTTGAACGGCACCAAGACCTTCATCTCCAACGCCCCGGACGCCGAGATTGCGCTCATCTATGCCACGACCGACCCGGCCTTGGGCGCAAGCGGCCTGTGCGCCTTTATCGTGGAGCGGGGATTCCCCGGCTATAAGGTGGGCAAGAAGCTCTCCAAGATGGGATTGCGGTCATCGCCGACCGGCGAGATCATCATGGAGGACTGCAGGGTGCCCGTGGAGAACCTCCTGGGCGGCGTGGAGGGCAAAGGCCTCAAGTGCATGTTCTCAGGCCTGGACATCGAACGCTTCCTGTGGGCCTGTACGTCCATCGGCATCGCCGAGGCGGCCTTTTCCTATGCCCTGCAATACTCCAAGCAGCGCGAGCAGTTCGGCCAGCCCATCTTCAACTTCCAGCTGATCCAGGACAAGCTCGTGACCATGCTGGTCGAGATCGAGGCGGCCAAGCTGCTGACGTACAAGGGTCTGACCTGCTGGGATCAGGGCAAATTCAAAGAGGCCCGCATGCTCGCCGCCCAGGCCAAGCTCTACGCCTGCGAGATGACCTGCAGGGCCACCGCCGAGGCCGTGCATATCCTGGGCGGGTACGGCTTCATGAAAGAATACCCTGTCGAGCGCTACATGCGCGACGCCAAGGTCTTCCCCATCGGGGCCGGCACGAGCGAGGTCCAGAAGCTCATCATCGCCAACTCCCTTGAAATAAGGACTTGACCCGGAAACCGAGTTGTTTTAAAAACGTCAAACAAATTATTCGAAAGTTCTAATATTGCGATATTCGCATGTGAGGGAGACGACTATCCGGCATGGGGCTCGCGGGTAAGAAAAGACGCATGGACGGAAACGCTAGCATGGCGCGAGACGGCCGTCCATGAAGTGCACCAAGGACGAACGACGGCAGGAGCTGCTGAAAACGGCCTCGGAAGTCATTCTGGAGTACGGCATCCAGAAGACGACCCTGGATGATATCGCCCGGCGCGCCGGGATGGCCAAGACATCGCTCTATTACTACTTCAAGGAAAAGGACGAGATCGTCCGGGCCATTATCAGAAACGTCATGGAAGACCTCCTGGCGTCGATGCGCCAGGCGGCGGAGGCCGGGGATACGTCTGAAGAAAAGCTGTGCGGCCTCATAGAGGCGCGCTACCGCTACATCGCCACGGCCTCCTCGCGCGCCACCAAGGAAATCCTCCAGGAATTCAGATCATTCTCCGGGTTGTATGCCCGTGATCTCGAGTATTACCAGCGGGTGCAGAGGGGGATGATCGAGGACATCTTCCGGCAGGGGATCGGCAGGGGCGAGCTGAGGCCGGTTGGAGATATCGAGCTGCTGGCGCTGATCATCTTCTCCGCCATGATCGGCATCGACTGGACATTCACGTTTGACGAGCAGCGGGAACGCATCTTGGAAGGCCTCAAGCAGCACATGGAGATCTTCTTCGCGGGCTTGAGAAAGTGACTCATCATGAAGCACGGCATGGGGGTGTTTGACATGAAAGCATACGGCGTCTTATTCGGTTTCATGCTAGCAATGGCAAGCGCGGCGACCTCTCCGGTTTCGGCCGCGGAATATACCCTGCCTGAGCTCTACCGCCTGGCGCTCGAGCGCTCGGAGAAGATCAAGCTCTCCCAGGAGAACCTCGCAATCGCCGAGTTCGGGACCGACAAGGCCTTGAGCGTCCTGATCCCGCGCTTCTCCGCCTACGGCAACTACACGCGCTTCGAGGAGGAGAAATACAACGAGATGTTCATGCTCATCCAGCCCAAATCGGCCGGCCAATGGGGCTTAAGGCTGGACCAGCAGTTTTCTCTGAGCCTGCGCGAGCACAAGGCCCTGTCATTCTCCAAGGAGAATGTCGTGAAAAGCGGCCAGGACCTTGATGCCGCCCGCGAGGAATACCTCTTCCAGGTGGCCGGCGCCTACTATGACGTCCTGAAGGCCCAGAAGGGCCTTGAGATCGCGAACGCCAACCTTGAGCGGCTGGCCAAATACCGCGACGCTGCCGACAAACGCCTCAAGGTCGGCGAGGTGACCAAGACCGTGCTGCTCAGGGCCGAGGCCGAGCTCTCGTCCGCCAAATCCGACCTGGTGCGCGCCGAGAACGGACTGAAATACGCCAGGGTCATCCTGGCCCGCATCGTCGGTATCGAGGGCGACTTCACCCTCAAGGAAGAACCCGAGACCGTGGACCGCGGTCTTGCGCTGGACCAGCTGAAGGACCTGGCCTATGCGCAGCGTCCGGACCTGAAGAGCCTGGCGCATGAGCAGAAGATGGCCGAACTGCAGGTTTCCTATGCGAAAGGGGCCTTCTGGCCCAACGTGGCGCTCTCGGGCGTCTACCAGAAGGCCGACCAGAGCCCCGCAACCGCGTCGCTCGTCAAGGACACCCTGTACGGCTCCGTGGGCGTGAGCTTCCCGTTCTTCGAAGGGGGGCTGCGCCGCGCCGAACTGTCCGAGGCCAAGGCCAGGGAACGCCAGGCGCGCTATGCCTACGAGGACCTGAAAAAAACGATCGGCATGGAGGTGGACGGCGCCTACCTGGGCATGATCACCCAGAAAGGGAGTCTGGCCTATCTGGCGGACCAGCTCAGGTTCGCCAAGGACAATTACCGTGCCGTGTCCCGGCAGTTCGAGGTCGGACTGGCGAGCAGCCTGGACGTCATGGACGCCAACAACCTCCTGGTCGCCTCGGAGCGGCAGCTGGCCGATGCCACCTACACCTATCAGCTGTCGATCCTGAGGATCAAGAAGGTCACCGGGTCATTGCTCAGGGAATTAAGCGATCACAAGACGCAGGGATGATACCTCATGCAGGGAAAGGGGAATGGAGACATGAGCGAAGGGAACAGATCAGGGATACGGATCGGCACAGTGCGGGCAATGCATATGCGCGCTGCGGCGCTCTTCATGACGGCGATCTTTTTCTGCGCGGCGCTTCTGTGCGGCGGGTGCCAGAAGAAGACGGAGAAGGCCAGGCCTGAACGGGTCGTCAACGTCAAGGTCTGGACCATCGCCAAGCAGACGGTCCAGCCCTTCGTGGAAGCCGTAGGCACCTTGAAACCCTATGATGAGGCCTCCATCAGCCCCGAGGTGGACGGCATCCTGTCGAGCGTCAAGGTCGATGAGGGCAGCGTTGTCACCAAGGGCATGGCGCTGGCCGTGATCAAGGACACGGATTACCGTCTGGCGCTCGACCAGGCCCTTTCGGCGCGCAAACAGGCCGAGGCCCTCTTGGCCAATGTGAAGGCCGAATATCAGCGCAAGGAAGCCCTGCTCAAGGAAGACCTCGTGACCCGGCAGCAGTTCGACGACGTGGCCACCCGCTTGAGCATCGCCACCCAGGACCTGGACAAGGCCACAGCCGCGCTGGCGCTGGCCCGCGAACGGCTCGACAAGACCGTCGTCCGCTCCCCCTTAGACGGCGTGGTCCGCCAGCGCATCGCCACCAGCGGCGATTTCGTCCGCGCCAGCGTGCCCATCCTCTCCATCATCCAGAACGACCCTCTGAAGCTTTCCTTCGCGATTGCGGAAAAGGACCTGGGCAGCGTCAAGGTGGGGCAGAAGGTCGTCTTCACGGTGGACGCCTTCCCCGGCTCCGAGTTCGAAGGCCGCTTGAGCGTCCTGTATCCCAGCCTGGACGAACGCTCGCGGACGCTCACGGTCGAGGCCCTGGTTCCCAACGACACGCTCACCCTGAAGCCCGGCCTGTTCGCCCGCGTCAAGGTGTTCACCTCGGCCCCCAAGGAGACCGTGGTCGTGCCCATCACCTCCCTGCTCTACGAAGGCACGCGCATACGCGCCTTTGTCCTCGAGGGGAACAAGGCCAGCGAACGCACCGTTGCGGTGGGCGGCAAATACGGCGACATGGTCGATATCAGAGAAGGCCTCAAGGCCGGCGAGCAGCTGGTCGTAGTGGGACAGAACCAGCTCATGGACGGCGTCACCGTGCGCGTGGTGCGCTGACATGCCGGCCGTCCCGATCGAGATAAGGAATTAGGCCATGTGGATTTCAGATACCTCCATCAAACGACCGGTCTTCGCCACCATGTTCATCATGGCCCTGGTGGTGCTGGGCCTGGTGAGCTACCCCGAGATCGGGGTCGACCTCTGGCCCAAGGTCGACTTCCCCATCGTCAGTATCACCACCGCCTTGAAGGGCGCGTCCCCGGAGATCATGGATATCGACGTCACGGACAAGATCGAGGGGGCCATCAACACGGTCAACGGCGTCAAGTCCATCACCTCGACCAGCACGGACGGCGTCTCCAGCATCATCGTGGAATTCGTGCTGGAGCGGGATATCGACCTGGCCATTCAGGACGTGCGTGAGCAGATCTCCGCCATCCGCTCCAAGCTGCCGACCGACATCACCGAACCGGTCATCCGTAAGGTCGATCCGGACGCCAACGCCGTCATGTGGCTCAACCTGACCGGCAAGAAGACCCAGGCCGAGCTCTCCACCTATGCCGACGAGGTCCTGAAGGACCAGCTCCAGCGCATAGAGGGCGTAGGGGCGCTCCAGTTGGGGGGATTGCGGCTCAGGCAGGTGCGCATCTGGCTGGACCGCGACAAGATGAACGCCTACCAGGTGGCACCCGGCGATGTGGCCGCGATCCTGGGGACCGAAAACGTGGAGATCCCAGGCGGCCGCATCGAGGGCGCCACCAAGGAATACTCGGTCAAGGTCAAGGGAACGCTCAAGGACGTGGCCGATTTCAATGACCTGATCGTGGCCTCGTACCAGGGTATGCCGGTGCGCATCCGCGATATCGGCCGGGCCGAGGACGGCATGGAGGAGCGGCGCACCTTCACGCGCTTCAACGGCATCCCGTCGGTCGGCATCGGCATCCAGAAGCAGTCCGGGACCAATACGGTCGAGGTGGTCGGCCGCGTCAAGAAGGAGCTGGAGCGGATCAACAAGACCCTGCCGCCCGGCATGCATATTAATGTCGCCTTCGACCAGTCCGTCTTCATCCTCAGGTCCCAGCAGCAGGTCCTGGAACACCTGATCCTGGGTTCGTTCCTGGCCGTGGTAGCAGTCTTCCTGTTCCTGCGCAACATACGCACCACGCTGATCAGCGCCATCGCCCTGCCCGTTTCCATTATCGCCACCTTCGCCCTGATCCGGGCCTTCGGCTTCACCTTCAACCACATGACCATGCTGGCCTTGACCCTGTCGGTCGGACTCCTGATCGACGACGCCATCATCGTGATCGAGAATATCTACCGCCATATCGAGGAGGGCATGATGCCGAGGGAGGCCGCGTCCTTCGCCACCTCGGAGATCGGGCTGGCCGTCATGGCCACCACCATGGCCATCGTGGCCATCTTCCTGCCCGTGGCCTTCATGAAAGGCATCGTGGGCCGCTTTTTCCTGCAGTTCGCCCTGACCGTGGTCTTCTCCATCCTGGTCTCGCTGCTGGTCTCGCTGACCCTGACACCCATGCTGTCATCTTTCATGCTTACGCCGCATGCCCAGGACAAGGTCCGTTTCCCCGTCATGCACCGCATCTCCGAGACCCTGGAACGCGGCTATAAGAAGGTCGAATCGGCCTACCGGCCCATTCTGGAATTCTCGCTCAATCACCGTGGCGCCATCCTGATCGCCACGGTCATCCTCTTCGTCGGCAGCCTGTACATGACCAAGTTCATCGGCAAGGAGATGTCGCCGGCCGAGGACCAGGGACAGTTCGTGATCCGGCTGGAGGCGCCCGTTGACTATTCCATCGACAAGGCCGAGGCCATGTTCGCTCCGGTGGAGAAACTGGTGCGCTCACTGCCCGAGGTCACGGGGGCCTTCTACATCCAGGGCATGGGCAGCGGCGGCATACCGGGTCCGGTCTACAGGGCCGGCATCTTCACGCGCCTCAAGCCCCGCGTAGAACGCCAGCGCAGCCAGCAGGAGATCATGGCCGAATTGCGCAAGTACATGAGCGCCATTCCGGGTCTCAAGGGCACGGTCGAGGATGTATCGTTCCTGGGAGGCGGCATCCGGAACGTCCCCATCCAGTATGTGATCAGCGGCGGGGACCTGGACAGTCTGCAACGGTATACCAAACAGTTCGCGGCCGAGCTGTCCAAGGTGCCCGGCATCGTTGACGTCGACAGCTCGGTGGAGGCGGGCAAACCGGAATTGAGCGTCTACATCGACCGCGACAAGGCCTCGGACCTGGGCGTGAGCGTGACTTCCATCGCCCAGGCCATCAACCTCCTGGTCAGCGGCGAGGTGGACGTCACCAAGTTCAAGGACGACAAGAAGGGCCGCCGCTATGATGTGCGCATGCGGCTCAACCCCCAGGACCGCACCGATCCCCAGGACCTCGGCCGCATCTATGTGCGCTCCAAGACCGGCAGCCTGGTCGAGCTCGGCAACCTGGTGAAGATCGTGGAAGGCGGCGGTCCCACCAGCATCATGCGCATCGACCGGCAGCGCTCCACCATGGTCTACGCCAACCTGGAAGGCAAGCCCTTGGCCGACGCCATGAACGACCTCAATGCCATCAGCGCCAGGGTCCTGCCGGCCGAATACACTACCACGTACAAGGGCATGGCCGAGTCCATGAAGGAATCGTTCCAGTACCTGATCTTCGCCATCCTCTTGGGCGTGCTCATGTCCTATATGGTCCTGGCCTCACAGTTCGAGAGCTTCGTTCACCCCATTACCGTGCTCTTGGCCATGCCGCTGTCGTTCATCGGGGCCTTCGGCGCCCTGCTCATCACCGGCAAGACCATCAGCATCATGAGCTTCATCGGTCTGATCCTGCTCATGGGCCTGGTCAAGAAAAACTCCATCCTGCTGGTGGACTATACCAATACGCTGCGGGAACGCGGCATGTCCCGCCGCGAGGCCATCCTGCAGGCAGGCCCGGTTCGTCTGCGTCCCATCCTCATGACCACCTTCGCCATGGTCTTCGGCATGCTGCCCGTGGCCTTCGGCGTGGGAGAAGGCTCGGAGGCCCGGTCGCCCATGGGCGTGACCGTCATCGGCGGACTCCTGACCTCGCTCTTCCTGACCCTGGCCGTGGTGCCGGCCGCCTACGACCTCTTCGACGACTGGCGGAACTGGGTCATGGAAAAGCTGAAACGACAATAAACCCTCAATCTCGGAGGTGCTATGAAGATGGTCTTTGTGGTCTACTCGCAGGCGGCGGACGCGGATATTCTCTCGGCCCTGAAACAGGGCGGGATGAAGGGCTACACCAAGCTGGACAAGGCACGGGGGGAAGGCTGTGAAACCGAACCCAAACTGCGGACCCACACCTGGCCGGGAGAAAACACCGTCATCTTCAGCGTCATGGAAGACAGCGAGGTCGATCAGATGACGGCCTTGATCCGCAATCTCAAGCAGACCCACCCCAGGGCGGGCATCAAGGGCTTCATCCTGCCCATGGAGGAGATCATCTGATGAGGACCTCCATCTTCTACTACACCGGCACCGGCAACTCTCTGTGGGTGGCGCGCCAGGCGGCCGAGGCCCTCGGCGACGCCGACGTACGCTCGATGTCCGCGTGGCTTCAGGCCCGCCCGGCGATCGATTCCACCAGCATCGGCCTGGTCTTCCCGGTCTATATCTGGGGCGTGCCGGCCCCGGTCATGCGCTTTGTGGCAGCCCTGCCCGACCTGCGTGACCGCTACTTCTTCGCATTCGCCACCAACGGCGGCCAAGTCTCCAACACGCTGGTGCAGCTGCAAAAGCTCATGGCAGGACGGGGGCTCAGGCTCAGCGCAGGCTTCGATATCCCCATGCCGTCCAACTATATCCCCTGGGGCGGACCGGGGCCGAGGCAGGTACAGGAACAGCGCTTCCAGGCCGCCCAGGCCAAGATCGCGGCCAACGCGGCCGGGCTCAAGCTGCGCCGGGACACGCCGATCGAGAAAGGCCCGCTCTGGCAGCGCATCGTCTTTTCCGCCATCTACAAGGCCTGCTTCGGCTATGTCCCCAGGATGGACGCCAAATTCTTCGCCGATGAGAAGTGCACCAACTGCGGGGTCTGCGCCAAGGTGTGTCCGGCCAGAAACATCACCATTGAATCGGGCAAGCCGCTGTGGCACCACACCTGCGAACAGTGCTTCGCGTGCCTGCAATGGTGCCCGACCGAGGCCATCCAGTACGGCAAGCGCACCGTGCGCTTCGAGCGCTACCATCACCCCGCGGTCGCGCTCAAGGATGTGCTGAAGACCAGGCCATAAGTGCCAATCCCCCCGTTTGAAAGGACGGGATCGGCCCGCTTTCTAGAGATCCTCCAGCACCATGTTGGCGGCCTTTTCGCCCGTGGCGAAGGCCCCTTCCGTACAGGCGATCAGGAACAGGTACTCGCCGGCCAGGTACAGGCCCTTCACGTCTCTGGCATGATGTTTCAGGAACTCGTGGATGGCGGGGAACTGCCCCGGTGATTCCAGATTGATGGCACGCTCGTAGCGTATGCACTCGCTGAACAAGGGCTCGTCGGGAAATTCCGGCCAGAACTTCTGCACCTCTTTGATGACGCGCCCGCGGCGCTCAGTCTCCGAGAGGCGTCCGAGTTCCCGGTCATGCCACCCGGCCGTGAAGGCATACATGAGTCCGCAGCCTTCGGGTCCCGTCTTCATGGGGCCGCCGGCGGCATCGAAGATGGTGGTCAGGATCGATTTCTCGCTGCCCGGGATGAAGGTGGCCATGAAGTGTCTGGGCGTGATCTTTTTCTCCAGGCCGAAGATGTAGTTGTAGGTCGAGCTGTATTCGCAGGTTTCAAGGGGCTTCCTGATGGTGTCGGGCAGGTCGGGGATCAGCCCTCTGGCCAGCACGGCATCGGTGGCACAGATCACCTGGTCGGCCTCGATGAACCCCTCCTTCGTCTCTACGCCCTTGACCTGCCGGCCTTCGATGACCACCTTGGTCACCGGGGTGGACAGGCGGACATGGTCTTTCACCCTTTCATAGAGGCCGGCATTGATCGACCCCATGCCGTTCTCCATCACGCAGACCCCTCCCATGAGGAATGCCAGCGCAATGATGTGCGCAATGGTGACCTCTTCCGGCCGCGCCAGCACCATGGTTCCCAGAAAAGGGGTGATCAGGTAATCCAGGATCTCCGGGCCGCCGTGCTCGAGGGTGAACTCGGTTGAGCTGACATCCCCCAGCTCGATGAGGGGGTCGAAATCCCTGGTCACGGGGTCGAGCCTGCGCAGGTATCTCAGCATGGCCAGCCCCAATTTCACGAACTGCGGGTAGGCCCTGGCCGGAAATCCTCTGAACCTGAGCAGTTCCGGAACACTCTTGAGCGTTTCCACGACCGTGCCCTTGAGGAGAAAGTGCTTCCGCCCGTTTCTCCAGAAGGCCACCCTCTGGTTCTTGGCGATATGCGCCTGGGCCGACAATCCGAGCTCCCGCACGAACTTGTGGGTTGTTGTCCACTGCGTCTCGGTAAAACCGGCGCCGATCGGGATATTGAATCCGTCCCGGCTCATAGTCCAGCATCGGCCGCCCGGCCGCTGGCTCGACTCGAAGGCGACCACATCCACCCCGGCCTTCTTCAGCGTATAGGTGGCCGCTAGTCCCGCGCAGCCCGCGCCGATGACGACAACCTTCTTCCTTGCCATGGTCCAGCTCCTCTGGTGGGATTGTACTCAACGTCCCCATGCCGGGGGGCCTTCCTGCCCCCCGGCATGGGTTGGGTTACACGTGCGCTAGCGCGATACGATGAAACGCTTGAGGATCCTGATGCCCGCCACGGCCAGGGCGATCATGGCGGCCGGTTTGGCGGCCTTGACCAGCGGGATCAATCCCGGCTCGGGGTTGAACTCGACGTTGAGCTTGACCGTCTTATTCAGTTTGTCCTGGGCGATCAGCTCGGCGCAGTGGTTGGCGGTCCAGATGGCCGCCTCCATGCCGCCGGAGCTGACATGCGTCTT
>JAKQBR010000100.1 GCA_029574005.1 Deltaproteobacteria bacterium
CAGGTCTGGAAGATGATCTCCGAGACATCCAGCATGCTCTTGTGGGCAGAGATCTTCTTGACCTTGGAATACATAAACACGCCGAAAAGCATGCCCAGGATACAGATCAGGAATCCCCAGTACAGCAAGCCGTTTTGAGCCGGAGTAAGATCCGGAATTTTCAAATCTGCTTCACTGGCCATTAACGGCGCAGAGAGCAGAACAAAGACCAGTGCCATGAAACCGGCACTTAAAACACCTCTCAACCTCTCTCTCATGATATATCTCCTTTTATTAATTAATCGCCAATTTATCGCCCAGCCAAAAAACCTAAATAACCTATCATTAAATCATCTGCGAAGTATCATACCAACTCTGTAATGTCAAGGCGATCTGGGGCGAAAACGAAAGGTCCTGATTTCGGAACAATCACTGAGAAAATAAAAAGCGATATAACATAATAAATAAAAAAAAGAAAATGATATGACAAATAAAAAAGTGAAAAATAAAAAATGATTCATGATTCATAATTTCATAAAATGTTGCTCAAACCTCGGACTTGGAAAGCGTATCGGTATATCATCGGAAGTGCCACGGGGAGGCCTGGCCGATGTCAAGTGGGTGAAGAGGATACGTGCCCTAAGACGGTTTTGAACATGCCGTCTTAGGGCCTCATGCTTTCAGTAACAACCGAGGTGCGCGAAGCCGGGAATCGAAAACGGGATATGCACGCCTTCGTGCACGTACTTGGCGGCGAAACGCTCCAGATTGCGCGGTCCGACGAGGAGCAGGGCCTTCTCCATCATGCCGACCTGCGGCCGGATAGCCGGGTACCAGACCTTGTTCTTGAAAAGGTAGGCCAGCTTGAAATAGCGGTTAAAACGCGCGAACTCGGCCATGGCCTTGCCCCGGTCCGTCACGGCCATGGCGGCCACCTTACCGGTGATCAGCGCCCCTAAGATGCCGAACCAGGCAAACGGGTCCATGGCCCCGCTGATGGTGCCGCAATAGATCAGGTTTTCATGGAAAAGACGCGGATTGGCGGGGCTGGCCACCGGCACGGCGCCCGTGGCATACTGCCAGGTTTCGTGTTCGACCCCTTCATTGCGGCGCATGAAGGCGCGATACTTTGCCAGGGTCGCCTCGCTGATCGGGCGCTTGGAGAAGAGCAGGTTGAAATAATAGTTGTTGGCTGAGCTCAGATAACCATATTCGGTGATGCCTTCATCCCACCAGATCCAGGAGTAATTGCTGAAGCCGATCTCTCCGCGTGATATATAGCCGTACCAGCGTACATACGGCACGCCCAGCATGTCGTAGGCGCTGGGGGTCAGTCCACAGGCAATGATGGTGTTGGCCGGCAGCGAAGCGATCTGATCTTTTTTGAGCGCGGAGTTGAATTCGAACCGCACGCCTTCCTTGCAGGCTATGCCGTACAGCAGGGTGTCCAGACTGGTGGGCCGGTTGCCGCGCTCCACCGTGTAAAGACCGCTGTGCGGGGCATAGGCCTTGGTGTCATGGAAATAGAACGGGCAGGCGATCAGCGGATAAAAGACCGATGAGACATCGATGCCGATATACTCCGAGGTCTTCTTGACATCGATGGGCGTGGTGTGCGTGGAAGGGTTGTATAGGGGATCTCCGCCATACTCTTTCTCGCGGTCGCGCACGACCACCTTGTAGCCATCGCGGGCCAGATTGATGGCGCAAACCAGGCCCGACATGCCCGCGCCATAAATCAATATGTCCTTTTTCTGCATGCTGTCCTCCTTGCCGTTTTTTATCGCAGCGCCGCTCTGGCCGCATCCATGCCGCTCAATGTAGCGCCTTCCACGGACGGCATGTACAGATACTCGCCGGCCAGGTACAGGCCTTTGATGTCCTGGTAGTGGTTGCGCTTCATGTTGAGAATGGCCTTGAGCATGCCGGGACCGGAGGTGCATACGGCCTCGTCGAAGCGGCATATCTCGGTGAAGTAGGGTTCATCCGGCATCGTCGGAACCCAGCGCTGAAGGTCCTTGATCAGGATCTTTATCACGTCGGCGTCTTTTTTTGCATTGAGCTCGAAGGCGTGCCGGCTGAAAGTGAAGCAGTTCACCAGGCCTCCGCCGGTGGGAGTGTAATACGGGGATTTGATATAGCTGTCCGTGAAGCCCGCCATGGTGGAGCCGAATTTGCGCGGCAGGGCCACGGCATACCAGCCCTCGGGCAGCAGCCGGTTGCGCAGGGCGAACATCGCGTGGCAGCAGGCAGAGTATCTGACCAGGCCGAGCGGTTTCCTGATCGTATCCGGCAGTCCCGGCATGAGCTTCAGGGCGGTGGTGGCGGTGGTGGC
>JAKQBR010000120.1 GCA_029574005.1 Deltaproteobacteria bacterium
GATGTTCAAGCTCACGGGCCGGGTGAGCCTGAAGACATAGGCCGTTACGGGGGGCAGGTGACCGGGGGCGCAGGAGATCAGGCGCGAGCCCTCCGGCAGGTGGGGGTTCAAGCGCGCCATGATCTCCTCGGGCGCAATTGACTGCTGGAGATCGATCTGCATATATTCGCTCTCGGACGGGATGCCCAAGGTGGTGGGCGGGATCAGGGTCAGGCGCATGCCGGGGCTGAAGCCCTCGCTGTAGCTGGCGGCAAGGCCGGAGCGGCGCACGGCGCGCTTGAGGATCTCGATCCAGTCGCGGTTGCCGATCAGGCTCAAAATCCCGGTCTTGGTCAGGCCGATGACGTAAGGAAAGCGCGCGGTGGAGGCATCCGGGAAGATATGCGCGGCAGCGGCAGCGGGCCGGATGATGTTCCTGATATCGCTGGTGCACACCCCGCAGGCCGCGCACTTACCGTCCCTACAGTCCGGTGTCTGGGCGGCAGCATAGGCCTTGTCGCGCTCGGCCAGCAGGAAATCGCGCTCCAGGCGCATGTCGATGAACTCCCAGGGCAATGTCATATCCAGGGGCCTGGCGGCATGGTAGTCCTCGGGATTCAGGCCGCAGTGCTCCAAGGCCTGCATCCAGGCCGGGTAGTTGAAGGTGTCGGACCAGCCGTCCAGATAGGCGCCCAGCTCTTCGGCCTTCAGGATCAGTTCGGACAGGCGCCCATCCCCGCGCGAGAACACGCCTTCCAGGAACGAGAGCCGCGGCTCCTGCCATTTCAGGGTGATGGAGCGGTCGCGCAGCGTGCCCTGGAGCAGGGCCAGGATCTCCTTCAGGCGCGCCTGCGGGATCTGGGCCTCCCACTGGAAGGGGGTGAAGGGCTTGGGTATGAAGGCCGAAAGGCTGATGGTGACCCCGCCCCTGAACTCGCGCGCGATTGCGAGCGACAGGCGCGCCAGGGCCTCGATGTCGGCGTCGGTCTCGGTGGGCAGGCCTATCATGAAATAGAGCTTGAGCGATTTCCAGCCCCGCTCGCGGATCAGGCGGATGCTGCGGAAGAGGTCTTCCTCGGTGTTGCCCTTGTTGACAACGGCGCGCAGTCGCTCGGTGGCGGCCTCGGGCGCCAAGGTGAAGCCGGGCTTGCGCACCGCGGCGATGATGCGCGCCATCTCGTCGGTCATGCCCTCCACGCGCATGGAGGGCACGCCCACCGCCACCTCGCGCGAGGGGCAGAAGAGCGACTGCATGAGGGTGTCCAGGTAGCTTAAGTCCGTGATGGACAGGGCCAGCAGGGACACCGTGTCGTACCCGGTGGCGGAGAGGCCCCGCTTGAAGGTCTCCAGCACGGATTCATAGGAGCGCTCACGGTAGGGCCGGTAGATATAGCCGGCCTGGCAGAAGCGGCAGCCGCGCGTGCAGCCGCGCGCCACCTCCACGCCCAGCCGGTCGTGGACGATGGCCGTGTTGGGCATGACCATGGCGCTGGGGAAGGGCCACCTATCGAGGTCGGCCAGGATGCGCCGCATCGGGCGGGCAGGATCGCCGGGACGGTGGACACCCGGGATCTGCGCCATGGCCGCGATGCGCTCGGAGCGATCAAGTGTTTCAAGGCAGACAGCCGCCATCTCAGCGATGACCTCCTCGCCGTCGCCGATGACGATCAGGTCGAAGAACGGCAGCACGGGCGCGGGGTTGGACATGGCGGTGCCGCCAGCGATGACGATGGGGTCCGATCCTAACCGATCGCCGGCATGCACCGGGATGCCCCCGAGCTTGAGCATGCGCACCACGGTGGTGAAGGCCAGCTCGTACATGAGCGAGAAGCCCACGACGTCGAAATCGTTTAGAGGCCGCTTCTCTTCCAGACTGGCGAGCATCAGGCCATGGCGTGAGAGGCCCTCGGCCATATCGGGCCAGGGGGCGAAGACGCGCTGCGCCCAGATGCCGGGCAGGGCGTTCAGGATATGGTAGAGGATGCGCAGGCCCATGTGCGACATGCCGATCTCGTAGACATCGGGAAAGGCCAGGGCGAAGCGCGCCTTGACCGTTTCCTGGTCCTTGACGATCTGGTTGACCTCGCCGCCGATATAGCGCGCGGGCCGCGTGATGGCGGCGATCTGAGGCGGCAGGCGGTGATGATCATGGGCGTTGGGCATGGGGCTTCTCCTTTCGAGCACCCCACCCTAATCCGATATCATCCCTTTCGTCAATGCCTGCCGCGCATTCGGTTTTCCCGGTGCGCCTGAGAGCCGCGCCATATACACGATGTGCCGCAGCCCCCCGCGGCCGGGCCGCTGGGTGCTCACCGTAAATCCGGCGCGACGCAGACGCTTTGCGAAACCGCTATCGTAAGCCTCGCCCCACACCGCCAGGACGCCGCCCGGGACAAGGGCGGCACGCATGCGCTCGATGGCGCGCTGTCCATAGAGCGGATCGTCCAGCTTATCGGTAGCGGCATGCGGGCCAGAATAGAGGTCAAGCACAATGGCATCGTAGCGTCCGGCTTTTCCCTGGGCTGCCAGGGCGATAAGCTCGGCCACGTCGGCGATGCTGAGCGCAACCCTCGGGTCGGCCGCGGCGCCACTGGTGAGAGCAGCCAACGGCCCCCGGCACCAGCCGACGACAACGGGGTTGATTTCGGCCACCTCGACCCGCCCGCCTTGAGGCAGCGCATCCAGCACGGCCTTGAGCGTAAAACCCATGCCCAGGCCGCCCACCAGCACGCGCGGATGCCCCCTGCCCCGTATAGGCTCGCATGCGAGCTGGCCCAAGGCCGCTTCGGAGCGGTGGGCCAGGCTGTTCATCAGCACCGTGGGCCCCAGCGTGATCAGGAAATCGCCTTCCCCCCTCTGGCGCAGCTCCAGAATCCCCTCAGGGGTGGCAACGCTCTCCAGGGTACGCCAGGGATGTTTCATATCTGCATTCCTCTTTTCAAATCAGCGCGATCCAGCCGTCCATGGGCTTCAGCGCACTATATAGGAAGACAGCGGGATAAAGTCAACCCGGCTCCGCCCCGCACGCGTCGGCGATAGCTCTTGCCAGTCGCAAGATCTCGTGTTAGCACATGATACAAGCAAGGAGGGCTTATGACCGAAGGCAAGCTCACGCTGGGACAGTACTTCAGACTGGAGCGGGAAAAACGCGGCATCACCTTGGAGGCCATCGAAAAGCAGACCAAGATCTCCAAGCAGACGCTGCAGTTCATGGAAGACGACCGCCTGGATGTACTGCCCCCTCGTGCCTTTCTGCGCGGGTTCCTGCAGTGCATCGCCAAGGACTTCGATATGGACGGCGAAGAGCTGATCCGCCATCTGGACGAGGCGCTCTCCGATTACGGCAAGGCCAAAACGCTGGGTCAGGGGAGGATCAAACGCCGAAAAGGACGGCTCATCTATCTTATCGTTATTGTCGTCATCGTCGCGGCCATCGCCGTGGGGCTCTCCCTGTGCATGAAACGCACCGCCGAGTCCGGCATGCAATCCGCCCAGGAACAGGTTATTGCGCATCAGAAGGCCCTGAGCGCGTCCGGCATGACCGAATCCTGATCCAGGAAACCCCACCAGCCTGACCCATCGGCCCTCACCGCGCCATGCCCAGATGGAAAACCCAGGCCATCATCCTCAACACCATTGATTTCAGCGAATCCGACCGCATCGTCCATGCCCTCACGAGAGAGCACGGCCTCTTGAACGCCGTGGCCAAGGGGGCAAGACGGAGCTACAAACGCTTTCCCGGTACCCTGGAACCGTTTTGCGAGGTCATCCTGGATGTATTTTCCAAACCCGGGATGGAGCTTGCGCGACTGGAAGAAGCCCGGCTGGCGAACGCCCATCTGCGCCTGCGCGAGGATATCGCGCTCTTCGCCCATGCCTCGGTCATGATCGAGGTCGTCCTGGCACACCTCGGGCCCTATGACCCCCATCCCGACACCTACCAGATCCTCAAGCGCTCGCTCGACGCCTTTGACGCCCATCCACGATGGTTTGCGCCGTGGGCCTCGGGCATGATCAACCTTCTGAAATCGCTGGGCTATGGGCTGGACACCCAGGATGTCCGCCGGGGCCGTCCCCTGCCGATACACCGCCTGTGCCCGGAGGCCGCCACCTTCATGGACAAGGGGGCCTCCCTGGAAAGCGCCCTCCTGGCCAAGCTCAGCTTAAGCGCGCGCGCCCGCGCCGAGGTCGAGGCCTATATCCTGGACCTGTGCGAAAAGGTCGGCGACCGCACGCTCAAATCGCGCCCTTTCCTGGCGCGTTTCGAACTCGACCGGGATTGAGGTGCGCGATAGGGTCCTTTACAATCTCATTCTCAATCGTATAGTATTAAATACTGTATACCTGATGAATGCACAGAGGAGGTGCGCCATGAAAAAGGGGATGTATCGTTACGCCGTTGGCCTCATCGTATTCGCCGGTCTGCTGACGCTTTTGGGAATCTACGCCTGCAGCGACGGCGGCGGCTCAGGGGCACGGGACGTCTCACCGGAAGACGCGTCCTACGCCCGGGTGGGCATTCTGATGGCCGATGCCCCGACAGACATGTATGAACGCATCCTTATCACCATTACGGACGTGACGCTCATCCCATCGGACGGCGGCCAGGCCATACCGGTGTTCACCTCCGACGAGGGCTATGAACTCGACCTGCTGGCCCTGCGGGACGAAAACTTCCTGCTGACCCTCAATGACCGGATCCCGGCCGGGATGTACGCCAAGGTCCGGGTAGGCGTGCGTTCCATTGTTCCGGAGCCAAAGGAGGGCTCGGGAGTCTGCGGCGAGCTTGAGACCAAGCTTCCCAGCGGCAAGATCGACTTCATTCCCAGCCGCGTGGTCCAGATCGAGCCGGGCGAGACGGTGTACATCAAGCTCGATATCGACGCCAACAAGTCCATCCAGCTCCACCCGGCCGGAGCTACCGGCAAGTGCGTCTTCCGCCCGGTGGTCTTCATCGACGTCATGCGCGGCGAACCGATCTGCTTGTGGCGGCATCCTTACCGGGGCACGATCGAGGATATCCTGACGGACAGCGATGGGGCGCCTACGGGGTTTGTCTTGGACCGCGACCACACCTGCCTGGGGACACTCGATGTCAGACTGGCAGAGGATGCGGTCATCTTTACGGAGGCCGGCGTGTTCGGCGCTCCGGCCGATCTCTCAGCCGGACAGGACGTGCTCGTGCGCGGCATCATGGACGGCGAAGGCTGCCTGATCGCCGAGACCGTGATCATCGGCGACGCCATGGTCCTCAGGGGTTCCATAGCGGGGGCCTTGGCGGCGGGGGAGGCCGACACGCAGACCTTCACCCTGGCCCTCGACAGCGGTCAGGAAGTGATCGGCGCCCTGCCGGTGGTTATCT
>JAKQBR010000124.1 GCA_029574005.1 Deltaproteobacteria bacterium
ACCACCAACGGCAACACCAAGCCGCTGCGGCCCAAGATCAACCTCGCCTACACGGCGTTTTCCGGGAAGTTCGCCGTCGGGGATGTTTTCGATATCATCTACGAGAAGGGCTCCGGGACGAGCTTTTTCAAGAACGGCAAGCTGATCGTCAAGATCGACGGGCTCGATTTCAAATCCGCCCTGTTCGGCATCTGGATCATCGACAAGCCGTCGCACAAGAATGAAAACCTGCGCTCCGGCATGCTCGGTTTGAAGTCCTGAGGATCATGGCGCTCGAACAGGCGGCCTGTTTCCCGCGCAGGATGAGGAGCAAGCCGTGGAGTGATCGCGGGACAGGACCACGGATTTGAGCGGCCGGGGGCCTTTTATCCCGTTGTGGGATGTGATTTGCCTTGACTCCTGCCGCACATGGTGGAATAGGAGGGAGATCGGGCTGGATCGGAAGAGCTGAAAGTATCGTCGGTTGTGATCGGCCCCATGCCTGAGGGTTGGATGCCGCTGCCTGGTTTTCTCTCGATCTGCTCTTGACTGCCATTTGAAATGACAATACAGGCTGGCCCTGGCGTCCTTCACGAATATGTGCCTCAGGCTACCGATCGGGCATACGAGCGAGGAGATACATCCATGAGAAAGGACCTGTCATTGGTTGTGGTGGTTCTTGCCTTCGGGCTGCTGAGCTCATTGGGCGCCTGTTCAGGGTCGAGTTCCAGCAGCTCGGCCCTCGTGGAAACGAGCGGCGAAGACCAGGGAGGGGCTCCATCATCCTCGGATAAAGAGTCAGGGGGAAAGACATCATCCTCTTCTGATACGGATACGGCGCTTGTCATGGCAGATCCGGCCGGCGTCGGTCCCTACACGGTAAAGACGATATCGGAAAGCCTAAGCTCCACCCACTATGCTTCGGCTGTACTGTATTATCCGGAAATGGCCGCAGCGAACCCTGTACCCGCAACCACCCTGTGCGCCGGCTATCTTGGCGATAAGGAGGACATAGCGTGGCTGGCGCGGCGTATTGCCTCGCATGGCATTATCGTCATCAACTTCGACCCTGCGGACAGCTCATCCACCCTGCCCAAGACATGGGCAAACGGCCATAAGGGTTGCCTTGCCAGCCTGCGCGCCGAGAACGAACGTCTTGAAAGCCCGCTCTATCATCGTATCGACACCGAGCGCCTCTGCCTGGCCGGATACTCCATGGGCGGCGGCGGGGCCTTGTTGGCCGCCGCCGATTCAGGCGCCGAGGTTTCGAATGTGGTTGCCTTGCATCCCTGGCTGGAGCCGGTGCCCGTCCGGTTCGCGATCAGTTGCCCGGTTCTGATGTTCGGGGGTACGATGGATACGGGTACGACGACGTATATGATAGAGACGATTCTGGGCGCCCTGCCTGGAACGGCAGACGCTCTCTTGATCGAGATCATGAACGCTGTCCATGTCGATCCCTTGAACCAAGGCAATTTCCACGATCTCTACAGCAATTTCATCATCGCCTGGCTTAAGTACTATGCCGCCGGCCGCACGGACTACCTGCCGTATCTGGCCGAGGACGGCGGCTTCCAGTCAAACCTCGCGCTGTATGCATACCGGCATGTGCAATGATAGCCGAGGACCACACAAAAGGGTTGAAAAAAGCGCAGATGCCTGCCGGTTAAGGCTTGCATGGCCTGTCGGTTCATGCGGTTGATCATGCGACTGGAGGGCAGGGTGAGCAAACAGGGCAGATATTGGGCGGCAGATGTGCCATTGATCGGCGTTTTGACCCAGGGACGCACGAAGAAATAGGGTTCATCCGGTTTAAGCGTACTTTTAGCCGACGAGGGCATATTTAGACTCATGGAGGGCATAGGGTTTGAGTTTGAAGAAGTCATTATCCCGGAAGCCGTAAGACTTTTTCTGAAGCGTCCTGATTTTATTGTTGGTGCCTTCCAAGGGGCCGGTTGATATGGGGAAGTCATACCAGG
>JAKQBR010000141.1 GCA_029574005.1 Deltaproteobacteria bacterium
CTCGGGACATAGACATCCTTGCCCACCTCGGCCTTGGGGCAGTAATACCGGTCCGTGGCCTGCTCCTCAAAGGCCACCAGGGGGACGTTGTAGTATTTCCCGATCCTGTCATAGCCCGCGATCTTGAAGTAGGCCCAGGTCACCAGGCCCGAGCCCTCGCCGATGATGATGTCGTCCGTGAGGTCCTTGAGGCAGGCGATAACGGCCTCGAACACGCGGGGGTCCGTGGTCTGCGGGATATCATACCCGAAGCGGTAGCAGCCCTTGGGCGTCACGAATACCAGGTTGGGCTTCACGATGAGCTTTTTCCCCTTGAATATGCCTTTCCAGCCGGTCCTGGCATCCAGCTCATCGAGGTTGTTGAAAACCGTCTCCCGGATGGCCTTGACGTCAGGGCGCGCAAAGTAGGAGTGGCGGCCATAGTCGTACGGCAGCGCCACATAGTTGTGGAAATAGTTGAGGGCCGGCGCCTCGGTGATGACAACCGCGCTCTTCATAGCGCACGCTCCTTTCTCAGGCACTGCATGTCCCTTCGCCTGAAATCATCTTCGCCGAGATCCTCGGCCTGCATCCGCATCTTCAGCGGCAGCCACCAGGCATGACCGAAGGCCATGGACATGCAGAAGCTCTCCAGACCGCCTTTCCCGTACCGCACCCCGGTCCTCATGCCGATGCCGATGGTCTGGCAGAGGTTGAGCCCCGCTACGGCGCAGAACAGATAGGGAAATTTGCCGGCCAGGAAGGATCTGATCGAGACCAGCCACAGCAATACGACCGTTCCATAATTGATCAACTGTTTCAGCATGCGCTCCTCGCTTTTCTTGAGAAAGGATAGATGTCTTTTAATGCAACCCATACCCGGAGGTCAATGATTAGATGCAGGAGGCAACTATTATTCACGCATGCCCTATGAAGGCATGCGCTCGTATGCGCGCGGGAGAACATGCGCGGGGCCCCAAAAGGGCACGGTCAGGCGCCACTCTCTCTGTCGCGGCGCTCTTCCCGCCGCTGGCAGGCCTCCTCCTTCTTCCGCTCCTCGATGCGCGTCCGGCGGCGCGCCTGCGCTTCCCTGTTGCGGCGGCGCTGGTCTTCGGTCTCCAGGACCAGGGGCGGCACCGCCATCGGACGGCCCTGGGCATCAAGGGCCACGAAGGTCAGATAGGCCGAGGCCGTATGGCGCACCTTCCCGGTGATGAGGTTCTCGGCCTCCACGCGCACGCCCACCTCCATGGATGATCTCCCCACCATGTTGAGGCTGGCCTTCATGGTCACGAAATCGCCGATGAAGACCGGGCTGTGGAAACTGATCCGGTCGATGGAGGCCGTGACGACATTGCTGCGGGCATGCCTGGCCGCCGCGGTGCCGCCGGCATTGTCGATCAGGCGCATGATCACGCCGCCATGCACGTTACCGGCCGGGTTGGCGTCTTCCGGGGTCATGAGCTGCGCCATGTTCACCGTGCTTTCACTGACCGTTTTCCCCTGCATGCCATCCCCTCCTTCCATGGTCATCGGTCTTTTCATATGTGCGCCGCGCACCGGTGTCAACGACGAGATGGAGTTGCCATCGCACCGGGTCAGATTGAACCTTGACTCTCCTGGGCAATAGAGGCACCATGCGTATGAGAGAAAGGGGCTTGAGGCATGAGGGGTGCGGAACTCCTGATCAAAACGGCCGTCGATGAAGG
>JAKQBR010000142.1 GCA_029574005.1 Deltaproteobacteria bacterium
AAGGGCATCGCCGAAGGATGCGCCAATTCCGTCCTGATCAAGGTGAACCAGATCGGGACCCTGACCGAGACCATGCAGACCATTGAAATGGCACGGCGGGCAGGTTTTACCACGGTCATATCGCACCGCTCGGGCGAAACCGAGGATCCCTGGCTGGCCGACCTGGCCGTCGGGCTCTCTACCGGCCAGATCAAGACCGGTTCGACCTCGCGCAGTGAGCGGCTTGCCAAGTACAATCAGCTCATGCGCATCGAGGAAGAGCTCTGTGGGGCATCTCTATTCCGCGGCAAGGACGTGCTGTACAGCATAAAGAAATAGGTTTGCTGCGGGGGAAAATACAGAGCCCCCTGGCATGCGCCAGGGGGCTTTTTTATGGAACTTAGAACGCCTTTTTGAGAATACCCAGGGCGTCGTCGTATGTGACTTCCTTGGGGTTCAGGATTAAAGATCCGTCGTTGATGGTCAGCTTGGCGATTGCCGGCAGCTTGTCTTCGGTCACGCCGGCGTCCCTGAGCCTGATGGGCATGCCCGATATCTGGTTGAGGCGCACCAGGAGGTTGCGGACCAGCGTCACGGTGACCATGGCCTGGTCTCTGGCCTCGAGGTAATCCACGGCCCCGCCTAGGACGCCCGAGAGCTCGGCCACATACTCGGGCACCTTGTCGCTGTTGTACTCCAGGACCCAGGGCAGAAAGATGGCGTTGGCCAGTCCGTGCGGGACGTGGCAGACGCCGCCCGTGGCGTGCGCCAGGGAATGGCAGGCGCCGACCATGGAATTGGAAAAAGCCACGCCGGCCATCAGCGCGGCGTTGGCCATGCCGAGACGCGCCTCCTCGTCCTTGCCGTTTTCAACGGCGCGCACCAGATACTTGCGGATCAGCTCGATGGCCCCCTTGGCAAAGACGTCGCTGACCGGGTTCTTCTGCAGACAGGTATAGGCCTCCATGGCGTGCGTCAGGGCGTCCATGCCGGTCATGGCGGTGATCCTGGGCGGCATGGTGGCGGTCATGGCCGGGTCGAGGACCGCGATGTCGGGATAGAGCTTGTCGGAGACGAACGACATCTTGCAGTTGGCCTCTTCGTTATAGATGACCGCGGCCTTGGTGACCTCGGATCCGGTCCCGGCCGTGGTGGGCACCGCGATCATGGGCTTGAGGTCGGCCTTGATGTTTTCGGCGCCCTGCAGCTTGAGCAGGTCGTCGGATCTTTCGGAGATGACGATATTGGCCCCCTTGGCGGTATCCATGGCGCTGCCGCCGCCCACGGCGATGAAGCAGTCGCACTGCTCCTTTTCAAAGAGCTTTGCCAGCTTGTTGGCGATGCGGTTGCTGGAATCGGGCGGCACCTCATCGAAGATGAGCCCGATCTGGCGGTCGGAGTCGGCGAAGGCGGACTTGACGATCTCGATCAACCCGGCGGCGACCACGCCCTTATCCGTGACGACCATGGCGCGCTTGCAGCCCATGAGGCCCATCTCATACGGGATATTGCTGACGGCCTTGGAGCCGGAAAGGATCTTGATGGGAGAATAAAACTGGTAATAGTTCGGCAGCATGATTGACCTCCTTCTATTTTTTCACGACATCAAAGAGATTGGTTACGGCCTGCGGCACCAGGGTGAGGTAGACCTTGGCCTTATTGACAAGCCCCGACAGCCCCAGCTTGGGAGGCGCCTTGAACAGGTGCTTGAAGGCAAAGATGGGAAACAGGTTTGCCAGCACCAGCGTCATGGCGCGGTTGACCTCCATGGCGTAGGCCAGATTTCCTTGGATCATGATCTTGCCCTGTGCGAACCCGTTGTGCGTGCTGTTGAGCCCGACGAAGACCGGCACGGCCGCATCCAGGTTCTTGAAGAAAAATGCCACGTGGGGTTCATGGACGCCCGGGCCCATGAACTTGACCAAGTCTCCCCGCTTCTCCAGGGTGATGGACGGTCCGTCAGGCATAACGCCCAAGGCAAACCTGCGTCCGTCGTTCCAGTCCGCCATCTCCGCTTTGAGTTCCGGCACATACCTTGATGCCACCTCGAAGGCCGAGCCGAGGAACAGCATCATCGTATCCACCAGCATGGACTTGGCCTTGGACTGGATCACCGGGTAGAATGGAAGACGCCGTAAGGGACATACCCCGCTCTGTGTAGCACATTCCATAGACATACCCTCCCTGATTGTAATACAAACATAAGATATCAGCTCAGGCATTCTGTCAATTCAAAATCGCGACCTCCTGAGGTGAACACCCCGGAACGGATTGCGCGCCCCGGCAAGGCGTATTCTACGGCAAGGGGATGCGGTTCAGCCGGGCGATGCGCCTCCAGTAGCGGCTCATGCGCGGGCTCGATCCGGGGACCGCTGTATCGAGGAACGCCCGCTCGCTGGATTCGGCCGAACCGAAGGCCTGATGCGAGCGTTCAACCAGCACGGGGTCATGTTCGTCCCAGGCGTAGAATGGCAGGTCGCCGTATGCCCCTTCCCTGAGGGCGATCTCGCGCTGCATGCCCTCGATGGCCGTCTTGTCACGACCCATGCTGATGAGGTGAAAGCGGGCGTGTCTCCACCAGTATGAGTCTTCGCTGTACCCCTGGCCTCCCCGTCCGATGTCTTCGGGCAGATGGGCCGGCAGCACGGGTTTGAAGGGCGTCAGGCAGGGCAGCGACCCGGCCGTGACAAAGATCTTGAAGAGGCCGTGCCCGTTCATGGCCACCACCAGCGAACTCGTGGTCTGCGATCTGCGGATCAGCCGCCCGTGTGCATGCATGCACACGTCGCGGTTGAATCCGGTAAGGTCGTTATGGCTCCTCAAGAGCGCAAAGGCATCCCCAATATCCATGCGGCCGCAGGCGCCCATGATGCGCTCCATGGAGCACAGCCTCCGGTAGCGGCCACCCGCGAAATAGGTCATCAGGGAATTTCCCAACTTCTTCAGGTTGGTGCCGGTCTTGAACGATCCCGCATCCCAGTCCGTGTCCAGGCTTATGGCATTGGATATGGCGGCATGGTCGCCATAGGCCTTGAGCGCGTAATCGCGGCCCAGCGTCTCCAGCACCAGGATCTCACCGGCATCCATGATCAGGAAGGAGTTCATATAGGTCAGCCGCTTGTCGCGGTAGCCGCACGGACCGGACTGCCCGTACTGGGCGAGCAACGCGCAGATCACGTCCGCGGCCTCCCTGGCCGTCTGCGCGCGTTCAAGGGCGAGACGCACCAGATCCATGCCGATCAGACCCGGGCGCCTCTCCTGTTTGACCGTGGTGAAGATAGCCTCATTGCCGATCGCCACGCCCTGTTCGTTGACCCCCATCTCGGCGCCCCACATCCAGAAAGGCCGGCTGTAGAGCAAGGCATGGGTTTTCCGCGCCTGGGGGATGGAGATGTAGGTGCATTTGAGCATATCACCCGCGGGGTGGGTCCGGCGCGGCTCGGCCGTGACCAGCTGCGCCTCGTCGGGTTCGCGGTCGGAATTCTTGCCGAATAGGGCGATCCCGGTACCGGTCCAGGATGGCAGGGCTCCGAACGTATCGCACATGTGGTTCTCCTCGTCTGACATGACATTCTATCACCGGAAAAACAATCTGGCCATACCCTTTCAGATATCGTCGCACGCGGCAAGAACCGGGCCCGCAAACAGATCTTGACGAAGCGTGATCAAAGGCCTAGTACGGATAGAGGTTCCAGTGCACTGGACAGCACCACGATGGGGGCGGTCATGAAATCATTACAGTCTTACTACGGTCTGGTGGGGCGAAATGCCATGAACGTCACCGCGCAGAACAAGCTCGATGCGTTTGTCCCACAGAACGAGATCGTGGCGCTCTACGACAAATGGGCAGGGGTATGGGATGTCTGGTCCCGTCTGATTGAGACGCGCGCCCGCGCCCGCGCCGTGTACCTGGCCGCGGTCGGAGACGGCCAGTCCTATCTTGACGCCGCGGTAGGGACGGGGCTGACCTTCAGAGAGGTCGTCCGGCGAAACCCCAACGGGGAGAACATCGGCATCGACCTGTCCGAAGGTATGCTTGCGCTGGCGCGGCAGCGCCTCCTGCCCGTCAAGGGCGCCCATTATGAGCTGCAGAAAGGCAGCCCGTTTGCCCTGCCCGCCCACGGCGCATCGATCGACGTATTGATGAGCTGCTTCCTGTTCGACCGTATCCCCTTTGCATGGATGGACACCCTCCTGGCTGAGTTCCGCCGGGTCCTCAAGAGCGACGGTAAGCTCATCATGGCGCATATGACCGAGGCCCCGTATATCTTCGCCAAGGGCTACGAGATCATCTACCATCTGGCACCCAAGGCCGTGGGGGCCAGACGGGGCGTATGCCTGAGCGAGAGGCTTGTCCAAAACGGTTTTCAGGTCGAACGACGCGAATATGTTCAACAACTCTTGTTCCCGATGGAGATCATCCGGGCCTATCTCTAGACCCCGCCAGACGCCGCGAGGCGTTCAAATACCGTACCGACCCCATTGAACCGTTGCCCTGCCTCCCTGAGCGTGCTATCGTTTTGACATGTCGAACGATCAGTTCCAACAGCTCACCATGCAGCAGCTCGAAGCGATTGTCATGCTGGTCGAGGAGCGCACCTTTGCCCGCGCGGCGCAGAGGATGAATCTGACCCAGCCTTCTATCAGCAAGCACATAAAAAACCTGGAAGGGCTCATCAATTCCCCCATTATCGACCGCGGACAGCCCGGCATCGTTCTCACCAGCGAGGGCAAGATCCTCCATGCCTATGCGCGCCGCATCCTCAAGCTTCGGGACGAGGCGCACCAGAAGATCGTGCACACCAAAGACACGGCCTACCGCCATATATTCATTGGCGCCAGCACCATACCGGGTTCTTATATCCTGCCGCGTGCCTTGAGCCTCCTCAAGGACCGTTATCCGCAGTGCATGGTGCATATCCGCTCCGGCGACAGCCATGACATCCTTGAGATGGTGGCTAACGATCAGGTGGAGATCGGCTTTATCGGACAGGGTACTCAGGACAGGCGATTCCGCGCCGAACCGGTTTGGAAAGACACCCTTGTCCTGGTGGCCCGCGCGGACCACCAGGCGGCAGGTGCGATGAAAATCAACGACCTGGCCGGCCTGCCCTTCATCGGTCGTGAAGTCGGCTCTGGAACGAGGTCCCGTGTCGAGGCGCATCTCAAAGCCGCGGCGGGGGCGTCTGGCCTGAACGTCGTCAGCGAGATGGGGTCTTCCGAAGCGGTCAAGGAGGCCGTGCTTTCCGGCCTGGGCGTATCGATCCTGTCGGTGCACGCCATCCGGCGCGAACTGGAACAAGGGGTGCTCGTTCAGATGCCGTGTCCGGGATTCCCGCTCTCGCGCGATATCTGCATGGTCTTCAAGAAACACTTCAAGCCCCTGCGCCACCATGACCAGTTCCTGCAGTGCATGCGGGCCTTCAACCCGGACGAGCAGGCCTGACACAACCATGCCGAGGACCAAGACACTCATCAGCCTGGCGATCCTGCTGATCCTGCTCGCCTGCGAATTCCCGCGCCGGGCTTTCGCGCAGCCCGGCGCCCCGGATCCGGCCATGGACGCCGATATCCTGGCGCCGTCCAGGCAGGGCCTGCTCGAAGAGCTGTCGAGCTCCCGGACGCTGGCGGGCAATCATATCACGATCCTGGATCACGGTCCTTCGGCCTTCCAGACATGGCGCAGCATCTTGAGCTCGGCGCGCACGTCCATCTACCTCCAGACATATTTCCTGGAGGACGAAGGCATGTGCTCGAACCTGATCGATATCCTCAAAGAAAAGGCCGCTCAGGGCGTGAAGGTCGCGGTCATCATCACGCGCTACTCGCAGCTCGGCAAGGCGCCCCTGACCTATCTGGAGCTGAAAAAGGCCGGCATCGACGTGATCATGATCGGCAACATCGGCTTTCCCAAAGAGATCCAGAAAGAGCATAATTCCTGGGTCGACAGGGTGCGCGAAGATGCGCGCATATTCAGGTCGCTGCCGCGCGAGGCCCCTTTCCGTCAATGGTTCGAAGATGAAAAGGACGGCGAGCTTATGGTGGACTACGCCCTGCACGAGAAGATGGTCATCGTTGACGGCACCGTAGCGATCATCGGCGGCCGCAACGTGAGCGACAGCTACTTCTTCTGGTGGCGGGACATCGATGTGGCCTTGGAAGGCCCGATCGTCGGCGATGTCATTCAGGCCTTCGAGCGCAACTGGCACGATTTCGGGGGTGACCCCCTGCCGCGTCCCGCCTTTGAAACAAAAAAGCCCCTTGCCGACGGCGTCGGCGCGCGCCTGACGCAATCCAGGCCGTGGCTCGGCCAGTATCATAATCTGGATGCAGTCTGCGGCGCCATCGACATGGCCGCAGAGCGGGTGTACATCTCTTCTCAGTATCTGGCCTTGCCGCCTAGGCTGACCCAGAGCCTAGCGGATGCCGCCCGGCGGGGCGTTGACGTCAGGATCCTTACCAACTCGCTCGAAACCGGGCGGGAAGTAAACTTCGCCCTGTGCCACTTCATATCGCTGAATTACTACGGCGACCTGATGCGCTCCGGGGTGTCCATCTATGAGTACCAGAGCCCGCCCGGCATCAAGCTCAGGCCCTACTACCACGCCAAGCAGTTCATTATCGACGGCAAATACCTGCTGATTGGATCATTCAATCTATCCATCCGCAGTTCCTACCTGGAGTCGGAGCTCATGCTTGCCGTCACGGAACCATCCCTGGCCGCCACACAGGAAAAGAAATTTCTGGAAGATCTGGAATACCGCGCGCAGCTGGTCGGCCGTGACGAACTTGAGCAAAAGCAGAAAGAGAACGAGCTTCTCATGGGAATAGCCAAGCGCCTGGAGATCCTGTATTAGATTGTACCGGTCGCCCCTGTCCTCTCTATGGGTGGCTGAAAAAGGGAATGCTCCGCCAGAGCTTCGGCACGAGGGTGGCCAGTTTGGTGGCGCCTAGGATGGTATGAAACAGGCGGCTGTCGTCAGGGGGCAGGATGCCCACGGCCTGGAACCCTTCGAAGATGTCGTAGGATGTATCGCCTTTGTACATCAGGTGGTCCTTGTTGAAATAGTATCGATCCACGGCCGTGCACTGAATGAAGGCGCCGGTCCCGTAGATGGTGGGCGCCGAATCGTCATAGGGGTGGAGGCGCAGCGCCCCGCTGAAGTGGCCGCTGCCGACATACCGGACGATGACGCGCACCTCACCGTCCGGGGCAAAGTCAACGAAAACCTCGCCGGGCAGCGGGTCGTAGCGCCAGTCGGGGATGGCGTTGAAAAAGGCGAAGTTGTACTTCTCGAATTCATCAAGCCCTACGATGACCCGGCCGAACGACGACGTGTCCGTATACTCGATGTCTTTCGTGTAGAGCTCGGTATTCAAGGACATGTCGCGCATCAGCCAGCTCCACCAGTATTTCTTGGCCCATTCCAGGGTCCAGGCGATGTCGATGCCGTGCTTGGCGTAATATTCGATCTTCTTTTCATAGTCCAGGAACCATTGCCTGGTCCTGGCCGTGAGTTCGGGCTCCGTGAGCACCTTAACCGGCCTGCCCCCTCGGTTACCGCGCAGGTATTCCGGAATCGGCGGCTTAAGCCGCGGCAGCTTCAATGCCTCTTCGAACTTTGCTTGATCGAACATCTGTCTCCTCCCCTCTCTTGATTTTTATTTTATCGCCAATCATTCCTCTTTTGCACGCGCTCGCTTGCGCGGTGAAAAGGAAGGGGCTGTATCCATGCCCCTTCCTGAGATGCGTGTGAGATAGTTCCACCGTGCCCTAACGCAGGCAGACCCGTTTGAGCGCCTTGAACGCGGCGATGGCCGCAACCGCCATGCCGGCCTTCGGCAAGGCCTTCATGAGCGGCATGAAGCCCGGCTCGGGGTTGAACTCGACGTTGAACTTGACCGTCTTATTCAGTTTGTCCTGGGCGATCAGCTCGGCGCAGTGGTTGGCGGTCCAGATGGCCGCCTCCATGCCGCCGGAGCTGACATGCGTCTTGGTCCAGTCGCCCGTGAGGTAGAAGTTGGCGTACGGCGAGCGCTGGTACGGACGGTGCTTCTCCATGCCCGGATA
>JAKQBR010000145.1 GCA_029574005.1 Deltaproteobacteria bacterium
CAAGGCTGGCTGAGCAATGAAGAGGTTCACCTGGTCCGCCCCAGCACGAACGAACACTTGATCAATCTCCTGTCCGCCCGGCTGGTGACGATCGCCGGCAAGCCGTACGTGATCTCCATGCTGCTCGATATCACCGAGCGTAAGCGCCTGGAAGAACAATACCTGCAGGCCCAGAAGATGGAATCCATCGGTCGCCTGGCGGGCGGCGTGGCGCATGACTTCAACAATCTCCTGACCGCCATCTTGGGCAACACCGAGCTGGCGCTCCTGGAAAAGGATGTCGGACCTAAGGCCAGCGCCCGGTTGCAGGCAATCCAGCAGGCCGCCGCCAGTGCGGCCGATCTCACTAAACAGCTCCTGGCCTTCTCGCGCAAGCAAATCATCGAACCGCAGGTGATCGACCTCAATGAGCTGATCTGGAACATGGGCAAGATGCTCGCACGCGTGATCGGAGAGGATATAACGCTGCGCTCGACCAGCCAGCCAGGGCTCCATCCCATCAAGGTCGATCCTGGACAGATGCAGCAGATCATCATGAACCTGGCCGTGAACGCCCGCGACGCCATGCCCGAAGGCGGCGTGCTCACCATCGAAACGGCCGATGTCATGCTCGATGAGACCTATTGCCGGCGGCACGGGTATGGCATGCCCGGCAGACACGTCATGCTGGCGGTGAGCGACACGGGCACGGGCATGAGCACCGAGGTCAAGGAGCATCTCTTCGAGCCGTTCTTCACCACCAAGGCCCTGGGCAAAGGTACCGGGCTCGGGCTGGCGACCGTCTACGGCGCGGTGAAGCAGAATGACGGTTACATCGATGTATACTCGGAGCCGGGCCAGGGGACGTGCTTCAAGATCTATTTCCCGGCGGTGGCTCCTGAGTCGTTGCCTGCCATCAAGGAGTCGGAAGTTGAGGAGCTGCCCGGCGGGAGCGAGACCGTGCTCCTGGTCGAGGACGACCCCGGGGTGCTGGAATTCACCCGCGGCACCCTGGAACTGCTGGGCTACCATATCCTGGCGGCTTCCAGCGGGGAAGAGGCCGTAGCGCTAGCCCGGGGGTATCAGGACACCATAGCCCTGCTCATGACCGATGTAAAACTGCCTGGCATGAACGGGCGGCAGCTGGCCGACATCCTTGCCCATGACAGGCCGGCCATCAAGGTCTTATTCAACTCGGGCTACACCCATGATACCATCGTCCATCACGGTGTCCTGGAGCAGGACCTGCACTTTATCGGCAAACCCTTTTCCGCTCAAGCACTGGCGCACAAACTCCGTCAGGTCCTGGAAGAGGACTGAGCTTCATGGGGGACGATCTCCTCGGCAATCCTGGGAAGCAGCCTATTGGGGAGCTTCGCTAAAGCCTTCCTTGTGCGCCAGATCGTCCAGTTCGAGGCTTAAGGCATCCTCGGTCTCGGCGTCGTGAACCTGACGATTGCGGGCGTCAATCACCTTGAGGTAGTGGTTGCAGACGCGACAGAAGTAGACGCGTTTGTCCGGAAGGCCTTCTGCCTCGAAGTAACCGAGCGTACTATGGTCGGTATTGTCGCAGACCGTGCAGCGGACACGGACAAACGGCCAGTTGTGGCCGCAGAGGGGGCAGCACAAGGTGCGACCGGATTGGGTTTCAAAGGCCAGACGCGGGTACGTCCCGCAGAAAGGGCACTTTCCCTGCGTCCATGCCGCCGGGATGAGGTTTGCATTCTTCTCGCGCAAAAGAGAGAGCAACCGTGCAAAGGCATGGTTGACGAGGACCTGCAGGGCTTCTGCATCCATGCCTTCAACGCGCGGGGCTTGGCCTTTGATGATGGCGTTTTCGAGCATGGCATGCATGTCAAAGCCGGGCTCCTGGCCGGTGGTATCCTGCCAGACCCGGCCGAGCAGAAGCGCCAGTTGGGGCAGGATGTCCGCAATGGCACCGCTTTCCTGCCATTGTTCGTCCAGAACGGGGAGCTCCATACCCGCCATATGCCGGTCGATCGATTCGCGCAAGGCCATGGCCTTATAGATCCCGGCCTGATCAGCGGGGTAAGCCTGCAAGAGGGCGTTCCATTCCATGGATGGGGACTCTACGGTACGCGGGGCGATCTGTCAAGCGGAAGGGACGTTCATCCTGCATTGATTCTGTTAAAAAGACATAAATCAACGCATAAACACCCCCCATGTTTTTTATATGCAAAATCTTACATAATTTAAAGTGGTTGTGTGCACCCATAGATTATTATAAGATGACACATTGAGTAAATTTTATTACAAGAGAGGGTGATATATGGATATTAGCAGGAGGAGTTTCCTCAAGATCGCGGGTGGCACCCTGGCCGCGGCGGGTCTTAGCACGGGGGTCGGCGTAAAGCCTGCCTTCGCGCAACCCCGCAAGATCCGCTACGCGCAGGAAGTGACCACCATCTGCCCCTACTGCGGGGTGGGATGCGGCATCATCGCCCATGTCAGGGGCGGCAAGGTGATCAACACCGAAGGCGACCCGGACCATCCCATTAACAAGGGGGC
>JAKQBR010000406.1 GCA_029574005.1 Deltaproteobacteria bacterium
GGCGGCTGGATCGCCGACCGACCGGTCACGCCGGGGGTCCTGCAAGAATTGCGCAGGGACGTGGCACGCGCGGCCGAAGAGGACCGATTCTTCATGAGCACGGACCAGGCCCTCGGTCAGCTCGATCAGGTTGCCTCGGACCTCGGGCTGGGCTTCGATTACCCTGAGGCCCCTCCCGCCGAGCGGTACGAGGCCGGTAACGCACCCCCGCCGAGCGCGCGATCCTACTATCCGCCCCCGGTCTTTTGGGACCTCTATCCCTGGTACCCATATCCCTTGGCCTGGAGCACCTGGTACCTCCCGGGGTTCTTCTTCCTGTACCACTATCACTACGCCCCTCACCGGCGGCACCACCCGCACCATAGGCCTCCCCGCACCATGCGCAGAAGATAAGGCCCGCGGGTCCCTGCCCAGGGTTTGATGCCTGCGCTACGCCGGAGAGCTTCGGCGAAGCGGGGACGATTGAGCCGTTACGGTTTCTCATAGTCAGCCTTATGGATCTTGGCGATCATGGCCTCGGTCAGGGGAGCGATATCCACCTGCTTTTCGCCGAAACGCCAGGCCAGGTAGGATTTGAGGTAGACCTCGAAATGGGGCGCTATGGCAGGCCAATCGGCCTTGATCCGCTGTTTGTGCTCTTCATGGGTCAGGGCGGGGTCGAGGGCAAGACCTTTGCGCTTCAGCGCATGCAGCACGCGGGCATAGGGACCCAGCCGTCGGCGCGGGAGAAAGACCAGCACCCCGGCCACGGCAAAAACGGCGGCGATGGCGCCGATCCACGTATTGAGGCCGCTGAGGCTCCGCCGCAACCGGGGCATGCCTACGCGCACGGAAACGGCCAGGTTGATCTGGTCCTGCAGGGAGTATTCGATCACCCAGCGGATCCAGCGGAAGCGCAGGGCATCGATGAGACTGGACCTGGGCTTCCTGACCGGTGCCGGCGGCGTGGGATCCACCATCCGCCATGCGCCGTCGAAGTATTCCACCCAGGCATGCGCGTCGCTGGCGCGCACGATGTAGTAATTGTCGGTGGTGTTGAACTCGCTGACCAGAAAGCCCGTGACAACGCGCGCGGGTATGTCCAAGCCCCTGAGCATGGCGGCCATGGCCGTGGCAAAGTGTTCGCACGCGCCTTTGCCCCCGCCTGCCAGAAACGATTCGATCGGCGTATCCAGGGTTTCGGGCGGCGGGGCATCCAGGCTGTAGGTGCAGTGCGTGGCCAGGTACGATCGCAGCCGCTCGACCTGGACAGGAACGCTCGCATCGCCGGCCACCCGCCGCGCCAGGGCGGCCACCCCCCGCAGTTCATCGGGGAACCTCAGGCCACCGTCTTCAAGGCGCGGGGAAAGGGTGCGCGCGACATATACCTCATAGAACGGCGGGGTGGTCGATCGCCAATAGTAATTCGGTCCCTGCGAGAAGATGGTGGCTGGTACGGCGCTGACGAGCGTGAAAGGGAAGAAGACATTGCGGCTGTCCAGCCCGGTAGGATAGATGGTGAGCCGGTCGCTGACCTGGGTGGCATGCGCCGCATGAGCGCCCGGTCCCGGACGCTTCAGGAAGCCCTTGCGGGTCAGGACCTCCAGTCGGGCGCCGGAGAGATAGAAGCTTTCAGGCGCCTTTCCCCGGCCCCAGAAGATGCGCATCACGATGGAGCGGTCCTGTTCCAGGGCCCCTGGATGGCTGAGATTGACCTCCTCGGCGAATCCGGTCCGCCGCCTTTCGGCCAGCCCCAAGCTCACGATCGTGGAGGAAGGCCGCGGTATGATGAAGAAAAGGGCCGTGCTCATGGCCATGATGCCCAGGAAAACGCCGAAAAAGTGCGCCAGTGGCGGCCGCCGCGGTATCCCGGCCTGGAACTCGTAGCCGTCCAGGAGGTAGAGCGCGATGGGGATGAGAAAGGCGTCCAGCATGATCCCGACGAGAAAGATCGGGCTGATGGTGAAGACCGTGGCCAGGATGCATTCGGCGATGCTGATGCCCACGATCTGGTAGATCTCGCGCGTGGTCTTCTTCAAAACCAGCCGGGTGACGGCCAGGATCACGATCATGTCCCGCAGGGCGGGCAGGACCGCGCCGCGGCCCTGGAGATAGATCCGCACCCCTTCGATGAAAAAGATGGCGGCGATGACGACGCCGAACAGGTAGCCCGGGATCTCCTTATGAAACAGCCAGCGGTACACCGCCAGGTGGAGAATGGCAAGCAGGGCGAAAACCGGCCAGGCAAGCATGCCGGCCAGGCTCAAGGACAGTAACCCGGCCAGCGAGATGCAGGTGGTTAAGAGCGGGATGTCATAGATAGATAAGCGTGGCCGTTCCATAGTCGATTGCCTGCGCCGGGGCGCTGATGTCTTCCAGGCCCGCCAGATGAGCGAGGATCTCGTTCTTGTGGCGGCGCGAGCCGCCCAGACCGCTGAAATAACTGCCGGCCGCCAGGCCGAACTGTCCGCCGGAGGTGAAGAGTTCGCCCACCAGGAACGTGGCCTGAGAAAGTTTCTCTTCCAGGTCGCCGCCCGGCAGGAGCACGATCACGCCATGCAGGCCCGAGCCGCCCTCCACGACGCGCGAAAAGAGGCCCAGATGCAGTTTCTTCCAGACAATCAGGGAGCCGGGGTCGCCCGGGACATACGGCCGCACGTGAGAGATGCTGTCCGTGCCCTTGCCGTGTCCGGCGTCGTCTCTTCCCAGGGCGGCGGCGGATGACACCGGCAGCGGTTCGGGGAATACCACGATATCGTCGGCCAGGGGAAAGGTGATGGACTTCTCGAAGAGCCCGTAGGGGAATGTCGTGGATATGCGCACATCGCCCAGGTGCCGCCGTCCGCGCCGTTCAAAGGCGTACTCGGTGGTGAAGATCTCACCCGGACCCTTGGGAAGGCAGGCCACCTTGATGCCGCCCAGGTCTTCAATGACCAGCCGATCGGACGTCAGGCGGGTGTTGCGCAGGTGATAGCCGATGCGCGACGGCGTGCGGGCATAGATCTCGGAGGGCAGGACGCGTTCGATCTCGAGCCAGCGGATGTTGCGTTCGGATTCGAGCCCGGAGACGATCATGAAGGCCAGCATGAAGGCCAGGATCAGAAACAGGAGGTTGTTGCCGGTCAGCATGGCCACCACGATGATCGCGAAAAGAAAGGCGAAGAAGATCCGCCCCGCCTTGGTGAGCTTGAAGCCGCGCGGGGGCTTGAAGTATCTCTTCCACACCGCGATCTTTCTCTTTTCCGACATATTGGTACGGACCGAGAAGTCAGAATTCAGGAGTCAGAATAAAAACACTTACATCCATAATCCGGCTTCGTCCCTCAGGACATATCCCGTTCTGACGCCACCTTGTCTCCTGATTTTCGTCTCCTTCCTGCAGTCTGAATTCTGACTCCTGACTTCTGACTCCTGATTCCTCGCTCATCACACCGGCGCCGGGACGGCATGGAGGACATCCTCGATGGCGTCAATCGGACTCTTGCCCTTGGCGATGATACGGTGCGCCAGGACCGGTACGGCCACCTTGCGCACATCGCCGGGTGTCACGAAATCGCGGTTCTGGATCATTGCCCAGGCCTGGGCCGCGCGCTTCAAGGCCAGACCGCCGCGCGGAGATACCCCCAGCTCGATCTTGGCCTGCACCCGGGTGGAGCGCACCAGGGCGGTCATGTAATCCAGCACATCCTTATGGACCTTGATGGCCGAGGTAGCGGCGATAATGTTCTGGATCTCTTCGCGGCTGACCACAGGCGTTAGCTTCAGCGCATCCTTATGGTCGATGGCCTTGACCAGGATCTCGCGCTCCTCCTCCAAGGGCGGGTAGCCTACGTTGACCTTGAGCAGGAAACGGTCGAGCTGGCTCTCGGGCAGTGGAAACGTCCCGGCCACCTCGATCGGGTTCTGGGTGGCGATGACCATGAACGGCTCGGGCAATGGATAGGTGATGCCGTCGATGGTGACCTGGCGCTCCTCCATGGCCTCCAGCAGGGCGGACTGCGTCTTGGGCGAGGTGCGGTTGATCTCGTCCACCAGCACGATGCTGGCGAAGACCGGGCCGCGCATGAGCTCCGGCTCGGCCAGGCCGGCGCGGAAATCGTGGAAGCCCATGATATCCGAGGGCAGAAGGTCGTTGGTGAACTGGATGCGCCGAAAGCTCAAGTCCAACAGGCGCGAGAGCGCCAGACCGATCAGGGTCTTGCCCACGCCGGGTACGCCCTCCAACAGCACGTTGCCGCGCGAGAAAAGCGCACACAGCACGAAACGAACCACGTCCCCCTGCCCCAGGAAGACGCTTTGCAGATGCGCGATGATGTCCTGTATGCCTTTCGACATGAGTGTCGTTTCCCAATCCTTCTATCGTGAAATCACGTGCACATCTTGAATAGGGTCAAGGGCGGAATAGTCAAGTTTCAACGCCGAAGATCCGAGAAGAGAGATCAACAGGTTGCATGATTATGGATAAATTTCAGGATATCAACATCATCGACATCATGCCCAAGGGTTACTATCAAGTAGACCTGAAAGGCACCTTTATCCATGTCAACGATACGTTGTGCAAGATCCTCGACCGCCTGCCCACGGAACTGATCGGCCTCAACTTCAGGGACTACGTGCAACCGGACATGGTCGGGAAGATCCTGGAGGCCTACCACAGCGTCTACGAGACAGAGCTGCCGCAGCAGATCGAGTATGACATCCTGAGGATGGACGGCACCCCCATGACGCTGGAGATCTCGGTGTATGCGCTCAAGGACGGCCAGGGGAGGATAACCGGCTTCCACGGCATGGTCGAAGAGACCACGGGCCGCAAGCGGCTGGAGGAGAACCTGCGCCAGAGCATGCAGCGCTTCGAGTCCCTGTTCGAAAATGCCAACGAGATGATCATCACCACGGACAAGCTGGGGTATATCACGCGCCTGAACAAGAAGGTCGAGGAGATCTCCGGGTACGCCAAAGAGGAGCTCATGGGCAAAAGCATCCTGACCATCGCCCATCCGGACGACCGGGATATCTACATCCAGTTCTGGCACGAGCTGATCAGCGGCCAAAGCCCCCGCCACGAACTCAGGGCCGTCGGCAAGGAAGGCCGACGCACCGAGTATCTGCTCGCCAGCGGCAGCGCTATTCAAGAAGGCGGTGAGATCATCGAGATACAGTACAACGCCCAGATCATCACGGACCTCAAGCTGGCGCAGGAAACCATCCTGGACCTGAAAAACCACCTCAAGAGCATCATCGAGTCCAGCCCGGACATGATCATCTGCCTGGACTGCGCCGGGTCGGTCAAGCTCGTGAACCCGGTTACGGAGAGGATCCTGCATATCCCCATGCACGCCATGCTTGGCCGCAAATTAACCGAGGTCTGCCCGGATCTGGGGATCTTTGAGAACGATATCGAGGCCACGATCCACGAGCGCCTGCCGCGCACGTTAATGGAAGTGACCCTGCCGGACGGCAATGTCTATAATATTACCATCTATCCGCTGGCCGCGGGCTTGCCGGGAGGAGGGGTCGTGTTCGCCGCCGTAGACATTACCGAAAAGAAACGCATGGAGGTCGAGCTCATCCAGGCCCAGAAGATGGAGACCATCGGGCTCTTGGCCGGGGGCTTCGCCCATGACTTCAATAATATCCTCATGGGCCTCACCGGCAACCTTTCGCTGCTGAAGATGGCCAGTGACGAGGCCAAACGCGCCAAGTACATCGCCAGCATGGAAAGCATCGCCAGCCGCGCCAAGGACCTGATCTCGCAGATGCTCATGTTTTCCAAGAAGAAAGTGGGCAGCCCGCAGCAGTTCTCCGTCAACAAGGTCATGCAGGACGTCATCGACATGGCCACCAAGTCCATATCCAAGAATGTGCGCATCGAACTGACCAAACCTGAGAAGGATAACGACCTCTTCATGGATTATACCCAGCTCACCCAGGTCATGCTCAACCTGATCATCAACGCCAGGGACGCCATCGGCAACCGCCAGGACGGTCTGATCAAGATCACGGTCCAGCCCGTCCTCGTGGACGAGATGCTCAAACGCCGCTACATGCTCGAAAAATCCGGACGCTATGTCAAGATCGACATCGTCGACAACGGCTGCGGGATCGAGAAAGAAAACCTCACCAAGATCTTCGACCCCTTCTTCACCACCAAGCCCAAGGATGTCGGCACCGGTCTGGGGTTGGCCATCACCTACAACATCATCAAACACGCCCAAGGCAGTATCCAGGTCACTTCCGAAAAAGACAAGGGCACGCGCTTCTCCATCCTTCTGCCCGTCACGGACGGGGTCACGGAGGCCGAACCAGAATATGCCGAGATCAAGACCACCGGCCAGCGCTACCGCATCCTGCTGGTCGACGATGAGGAGATGCTGCGCGAGATCGGCAGGGAGATGCTCGAATCCCTGGGCCATGAGGTTCTGACGGCCCGCAACGGTTTCGAATGCATCGAGGTGCTCACGCGGGAAGACGGGTCCATCGACCTGGTCATCCTGGACATGATCATGCCCGGCATGGACGGCCAGCACACGTTGGCGGAGATGGTCAAGGCCGATATCAGGACCAAGGTGATGGTGTCCTCGGGTTTCTATCACGAGGAGCTGTCCGACAATGTCATGGCCAACTCCCTGGTGGTGGCCAAACTGAACAAGCCCTTCAACATGCAGGAGCTTTCGCGCGTCCTGTCCACCATCTTCTAGCCGTCCCAGCCCTCCGCCCATACATTAATTGCATTTTACAATTATTTATGCTGGCCACCCGCTCCAAAATGCAGTATATGCATGCTAAACTATCCCCCTTCAGGAGGTTAACAATGAGCGAGTTCTATCAGAAAAATGTGCTGATCACCGGCGCGGCACACGGGATCGGCAAGCTTATGGCCGGCATGGCGGCCGACCTGGGCGGCAATCTGATCATCAGCGACGTCAACGCCGCGGGCCTGGAAGCCACCGCCGAGGAGCTACGCCGCAAGGGCGTGAAGGTCTACCCTTACGTCTTAGACATCTCCGACCGCGATGCGGTGTACGCCGCGGCCGAGCGCATCAGGCAGGAGGTCGGCCAGGTAGATATCCTGATCAACAACGCCGGCGTCGTCTTCACCGGCGAGATCCTGTCCCTGCCCGACGACAAGCACCGCAAGCAGGTTGAGGTCAACCTCATGGGCACCCTGTGGATGCTCAAGGCCTTTGTCCCGGACATGGTCAAGAGAAACGCCGGACATATCGTCAATGTGGCCTCCTCGGCCGGCATGCTGGCCATACCGGGCATGGGGATTTACAGCGCCACCAAGCATGCCCTGATGGGGCTCAACGAGGCCCTGCGCCATGAGCTGTACAATTGCGGAGCCAAGAACATCAAGGTCACGGTCGTCTGCCCCTACATGATCAAGACCGGGATGTTCGCGGGCATGAAGACCCCCTTCTATCAGCCGCCGCTTACCCCCGAGGCCATGGCCAGGGGCGTTATCCAGGGCGTGCTCAAGAACCGCTATGTGGTGGGCAAACCCTTCACGGTTTTTCTCCCGCCCATCATCAAGGCCCTGTTCCCCCCCATTGTCATGGATACGATCCTGCGCCTGTCCGGACTCAACAAGTCGGTCTATTATTGTGAGGGTTTCCACAAATAACCCCGCAACGATGGGTTCCGGCCCCGCCCGGGGAGACACACTCCCCGGGTACGAATCGCCATGCGCACCAAGGAAGCCATCCGCAGTTTTGCGCACAGCCTGAACATCGACCTGATCGGGTTCACGGACGCCCTGCCCCTGCGCGCTGATGCGGCCAGTTTCCAGACTTGGCTGGAGGCCGGGATGCAGGGCGGGATGCACTGGCTCGAACGCCGCCCGCTGGCGCGCCACGACCCGGCCGACCTGCTGGAGGGCGCACAGACCGTGATCTGCGTCGCCGTGAGTTACCATGCCGCGCACCAGTCCGCTCCCCATGCCGCGCGCTATGCCTATGGCAGGGATTACCACGTGGTTTTGGCCGACAAACTCGCGCAGGTCCTTGCCTTCCTGCGCCAGGCCGACCCGGATATACAGGCCAAGATCTGCGTGGACACCTCGCCCCTGGCGGAAAAACCCCTGGCCGTGAAGGCCGGCCTGGGCTGGCAGGGCAGAAACACGCTGCTTATCAACGACTGCTTCGGCTCCTGGCTCTGCCTGGGCGAGCTGATCATCGACCGCGCCTATGCACCGGACAGCCCGGCGCAGAAACGCTGCGGATCATGCCGCGCCTGCATCGAGGCCTGCCCCACCGGGGCCATCCGCACTGACGGCAGCCTCGATGCAGTACGCTGCCTATCCTATATCAGCTCCTATGACGACGAGGAGCCTTGCGATCTGCACGGCACGATCCTGGGCTGCGACATCTGCCAGAGCGTCTGCCCTTTCAACCGCCGCCCGCTGAGCTGCCGCGAGGAGGCCTTCCTTCAGCCTAATCCGCTGACGGGCAGCACGGCGCAGAAGCTCATCGCCCTCAACCAGGAGGCATACGAGGCCATGCGCAGGGATACGGCCTTCTGCCGCCTGCCCTATGCCCGTTTCCGGCGCAACCTCGTCCGTGCCGGTCTGATGCCGCCAAGCGCCTGATCTTTCCCGACCCCGCCGTCAAGGGTACGCTACCGCCTGCCCGGGCTCGCGAACACTTGACAGGATGCCCGCTTTGCCCCATAGGATCATAGGTGCCGACAGGCTCGATCAGGTCACGGATCGCGGCGGCCGCCTGCCCTCACCGCCACACCCTTTTGCCGCCCGGTTCATGCGCATCGTCCCCCGAGCACGGCTTTTTGCCGCCTCGGCATGCCGGGTCAGTGCCCATAAAAAAGGAGGGAACCCATGAGTGAGCGGAACAAGCGCATTTTTTTAAGCGATCTGCACATCTCGCACATACCGAAGCTGAAGGCAGGCAAGCATGACTACACCTGGCTGCAGAAAACCGATGCCGAGGCCCTGGTGAATTTCCTGAAACACCTCACAAGCCGTCAGGACGTGGAAGAGGTCATCTTCATCGGCGATCTGTTCGACAACTGGGTCGTGCCGGTGGACATCGAGCCCCCCAGCATCGATGACATCATCGCGACACGCAAGGCCGATAACGACCCGGTCATACAGGCCCTTGAGAATCTCTGCCGCAACCCCGAGATCCGCGTGGTATGCCTGCCCGGCAACCATGACATGGAGCTGACCAGCGAGATCGTTGAGAAGCATTTCGGGCACAAGACCGATCCGCGCAAGTCCCTTGTCTTCGGCGGCAGCGCGCCCTGGAACGCCGGCAGCAGCGTCTACCGTTCGAGCCGCCTGCGCGCCGAGCACGGCAGCGCGCACGCCATGTTCAACGCCCCGGACCCGCTCAACAACCCCGGTTCGCGCCTGCCGCTGGGCTACTACATCTCGCGCGTGGCGGCCACCAAGACCCATGAAACGGGCAGCGGCAACCGCCACTGGTGGACCTATGCGGATGACGTGCTCGAGGCGGTCGGCCCGGAAAAGTTCGCCGCCTGCGTCTTCGAGGCCATCCTGGAGGAGGCGCGCCTGTCGCACGACACCGAGATCGTGATGCCCAAACGCGGCAAACAGACCGTGGCGATCACGGCACGGCAGATATCGGAACGCTACGAGGACCTCTACGGACAATGGAAACAGCGCATGGGCGCAGGGATCGCCTTCAAGTCCATCCTGGCGGAAATCGGCTATCTCGACGACGCGGCCGACCGTTTGTGCAAAAAGAACGACACCAATATCGTGGTCTTCGGCCACAGCCATGACTGGGTGCTGGACAAGGACGCCTGGTTCGTCTCCGACCGCATCTATGCCAACTGCGGCACCTGGTGCGACTCGCCCGGAAAGCCCTGGACCTATGTGGAGGTCGAAACCCGGCGCGAGAAGAAGGAACGCGTGGTGCGCGTCCTTTCCTGGACAGGCAAAAAGCCGGGCGAGACCCTGAAAGAGGCGTCGATCAATCTCTGATCGCTGCCCCCTTTCGCGCTTTCAAGCATCTCATCGGGGGCTTTCTCCTCGATTCCACGTGAAACGGGAGTTGCCGGGCCCCTCATCGTGGGATCAATGGTCCGTCCTCATAAACAAATCTCTTGACATGGGTTTGAGAATCGTTTATTGGTTGGACCACTGGACCACCCAACCATTGACAAACGGGTCCCAGAAGGAGGCGCAGCATGCCGGCCCAAACGGTTATCACCCAGCCGCTCACGCGTTCACGGCTCCACGAGGAGATCGTATCCATCATCCAGAAGCAGATCATGAACGGCACCATTGCCCCCGGCGCCAAGCTACCCCCCGAACGCGACCTGGCCGAGACTTTCAACGTCAACCGCGCGACGGTGCGCGAAGCCCTGCGCAAGCTCGAAAACCTCGAACTCCTGGAGATCCGCCACGGCGACGGCGTCTACGCCAAGAATTACCTGGAAAGCGGCAACCTGGATCTCATCAAGGCCGCCATCGACATGGATGAAAGCCACGATGTCTTGCTCAATGTCCACGAGGTGCGTCGCTTCGTCGTGCCTCATATGGCCTACCTAGCCGCGCAAAGACGTACCCCACGGGACGTGGCCGAGCTCGAGGACGCCATCTTCAAATCGGACATGAGCGTGATGGAGCGCGACATCAGGGTCCACCAGCTGATCGCCCGCGCCACCCACAACCTGCTCTGCACCATCTTCCTGAACTTCTTCAATCAGATCTTCCGCGACTACGGCCACCTGTATTTCGATCACGAAAAGAACGTGGCGCGCTCGAACATCTTTCACCGCGAGATCTTCGAGGCCATCAAAAACCGGCGGCCGGAAGAGGCCCGCCGCATCATGCAGGACGTGCTCAATTACGCGGAAGAAGCGGTCAAGGAATCCCTTGCCGACACGCACTAACAAGGAGGAGTCACCATGCAGCGGTTTATCGAAACCCACACCAACGAGCATTTCGACGTCATCGTGATCGGCGGAGGCATCACCGGGGCCTCGGTCGCTTACGAGGCCGCCACGCGGGGCTTGAAGGTAGCCCTGCTGGAGAAGAAGGACTTTTCCTGGGCCACCTCGGCCGTGACCTCCAAGCTGATCCACGGGGGCCTGCGCTATCTGGCCAACGGGGAGATAGCGCTGGTGCGCGAGTCGTTGCGCGAACGCCGGGTGCTGGAAAACATCGCCCCCAACTTCGTCTACCCCACACCCATGATGATGACCCACAATTCCAGGCCCCTCAAGAACAACAAATGGGTGGTCAAGATCGGGATGCTGATGTACGACGCCCTGTCGTACGACAAGAACTTCACCTGGGATAAGAGCAAGCAGATCCCCATGCACAGGACCATCTCGAAAGAAGAGGTCCTCAGAAGAGAACCGCAGGTGCGGCCCGACGGGCTGACCGGCGCCTCGATATTCTACGACTGCACCAGCATCTTTCCCGAACGCCTGACGTTGGCCTTCATCAAGTCCGCCTATGCCCATGGAGCCAAGGTGGCGAACCATGCCCAGGTCGAGGGCTTCATCCTCGGCGTTGATCACGCCGTAAAAGGCGTCCAGGTCAAAGACCTCCTGACGGGCAAGACCCACAGGGTCGAGGGATCCGTCACCGTCAACTGCAGCGGGCCGTGGGCGGATATCATGCTCTCCCTGGCCAAGGAAGGCGGCAACGGCTCAGGGGCTCTGCGCCGTTCCGAGGGCATCCATATCATTACCAAGAAACGTCTGGTCTCCGGCACGTACGTGGTCGGCTCCATGACGCCGGCCGGCCGCCATTTCTTTCTGATCCCCTGGCGCGGCCACACGCTCATCGGCACCACGGACAAGCCCTATACCGGCAACCCGGACGAATACCGCGTGACCAGGCAGAGCATTCTTGAGCTGATCGACGAGGTAAACAGCTGCTACGGCGACGGCACGCTCGGCTACGGCGACGTCTGCCACACCTACGGCGGCCTGCGTCCGCTGGTGGAGGACCAGACCGAGGAGACCTACACCTCGTCGCGCCGCTACGAGATCTACGACAACGCCGATGACGGGCTGGACGGACTGATCACGGTGGAGGGCGGCAAATACACCACCAGCCGCATGCTGGCCGAGAACTGCCTGAAGGTCGTGGCCGCCAAGCTGAGGCGCGATCTGGGCCGCAGCACCACCGCTGGGCGCCATCTGGCCGGCTGCGACATCCCCGACCTCTGCGCCTTCCTCTTCACCGTCCAACGCGACAACCGTGACTTCGGCGGGCCGACCCTGGAATACCTCAGCCGCAACTACGGCACCGACTACGCCGAGGTCCTGGCGCTGGCCCGCGACGACAGGACCAAGGCTGAGGTCCTCAATGCCGACGGCGAGATCATGGCCGAGGTCCTGTATGCCGTGCGCCGGGAAATGGCAAGGACGCTCTCCGACATCGTCATGCGCCGCACCGGCATCGGCACGCTCGGGAATCCCGGCGAGGAGGTGTTGCGCAAGGTGGCTGAGCTGGCCGCGAGTGAGCTTTCCTGGGACAATGCCCGGATGGAACAGGAGATCGCGGCGACCATGGAACTGCTGACCTTACCCTAAGACGTAAGAGACACGGCGGACAAAAGCGCTCATGCCGCAAGGACCGCTTTTTTCGCACGATTGAAAAGATAAGGAGGACATGCGCATGCCCATCAAACGTTTCCGACCCGACTGGACCGAGCAGGCCCCGGCCCCCGGCACCTTCCGCTCCATCTTCAAATACGGCGACCCCCATCATTTCAAGCACCCCAGCGACGCCTGGTACAAGATGATGAAGCAGGACTTTCACTTAAGCGACGCCGATTTCGCCGCCCGAGGGGCGCAAGGCCTCGAGCCCGTGGTCTTGAACCGCCCCCCCAAGCTGGGGGCCTCTCAGATCGAGGCCCTGCAAGCCATCGTGGGGCCTCAGAACGTGGCCCTGGACGATTATTCGCGCGTGAAATACGCCTCGGGCAAGACCACCGAGGAGATGCTGGAAATGCGTCTGAACATCATCCGCGAAGTGGCGGATTGCGTGGTGCACCCGCGCGACAAGCACGACGTGGCCAAGATCGTGGCCTACTGCCATGCCGAGCGCATCCCCATCACGGTCTTTAGCGCCGGCTCGTCCGTGAATTTCGGCTGCCGCCCGGTCAAGGGCGGCGTCACGCTCGTCATGAGCACGCACATGAACAAGCTCCTCGAGGTCAATGACATCAACCAGACCGCGCGCGTGCAGCCGGGCATGTTCGGACCGGCCTATGAAGAGGCCTTGAACCGCGCGCCCGAGCTCTTCGGCTCCCGCCACCGCTATACCTGCGGCCATTTTCCGCAGTCCTTCGAATACTCCACGGTGGGCGGCTGGGTCGTGACGCTGGGCTCGGGCCAGGCCTCGACCTATTATGGCGACGCCTATGACATCGTCTTTTCCCAGGAATATGTCACCCCGGCCGGAAACTTCAAGACCCTGGACTACCCCGCCACGGCCACCGGGCCCAAGGTGAACGACATCATGAAGGGTTCGGAAGGGACCTTCGGCATCTTGGTCGAGGTGACCATGAAGATCTTCCGCTACCTGCCGCAGAACCGCGCGCGCTTCAGCTTCATGTTCCCATCCTGGGAAAAGGCGGTGGAGGCCTCGCGCGAGATCATGCAGGGCGAGTTCGGCAAGCCGGCCATCTACCGCATCTCCGATCCCGAGGAGACCGACCGGGGCTTGAAGCTCTACGGCATTCCGGGCTTCGTGGATGCCTTCCTGTCCCGCAGGGGTTTCAAGCCCATGCAGCGCTGCCTGTGCATGGGCAACGTGGAAGGCGACAAGGATTATACGCGCCTGGTGGCGAAGAAGATCAAGGCCATCGCCCGACGCTACGGCGCCATCTCGCTGGGCAGCTACGCCGTACACAAATGGGAGCACACCCGTTACACCGAGCCCTACATGCGCGAGGACCTGGGCGATTACGGCATCCTGATCGACACCCTGGAAGCCGGTGTCACCTGGGACAACCTGCACCGCCTGCACGAGGGCGTGCGGGCCTATATCAAGGGCCGCCCCGACACCATGTGCATGACGCATGCCTCGCACTTCTACCCCCAGGGCACCAACCTGTACTTCATCTTCATCGCGCGCATGAACGACCCGGACGAATTCCGCGCCTTCCAGCGCGGCATCATCGCCAAGATCCAGGAGTTCGGCGGCTCCTTGAGCCATCACCACGGCGTGGGCCGCATGATCGGCCCCTGGATGGAAGAGCACCTGGGCAAGGAGCAGATGGCGGTACTCAGGGCCCTGAAGACCCACTTCGACCCCCACAACATCATGAACCCGGGCGGACAGCTCGGACTGGACGATCCGCCTTCGGTCACGTAAAACGAAGGCTGGACCTGGACAACACCGATGGGATAGAAAGGAGAGACGCATGAAAAAGTCAGGAGCCGATGTCGTGCTGGCGGACACCAGAGCGGGCATCGCCGAGGCGGTTCGCGCGGTCTTCGAGCATTTCGGCGGCGGCCGCCGCCTCTTGCGCGCCAGCCGGGACGTCTATATCAAGGTCAACGGCGTGGGATCAGAGGCCTTCGTCTATACCGATCCCGAGGTGCTGCGAGCGACCATCCGCTACTTCCAGGAATGCGGGGCGCGCACGGTCTATGTGATGGAGAACTGCACCCAGGCCAATTTCACGCGCCTGGTCTTCCATGTCACCGGGTATCGGCAGATCTGCAAGGATACCGGGGCCGTGCCGGTCTATCTGGATGAGACCACGGCCGTGCCGGTCTTCCTGGAAGGCATCGAGGAATTCATCGATCTCTCGGCCTTTGTCTTCGAGCGCCTCATCGAGGGCCGCGCCGAGAACCTCTACCTTTCGCTGCCCAAGCTCAAGACGCACTCCATGTCGCAGGTAACGCTCTCCATCAAGAACCAGTTCGGCCTCGTGCACCAGAAAAGCCGCATCGCGGACCACAACTACCGCATCCACCAGAAGCTCGCCGACATCTACCGCGTCATCCGGCCCGACTTCGCCCTGATCGACGGCCTGATCGCCACCACGCACGGCCATTACCCATCGGCCTATAACGCGCCCGCCTGCGTGGTGCCTTTCGACCTCCTCGTCGGCGGGGACGACCCGCTGGCCACCGATGTGGTGGGGGCGGCGCTGATGGGTTTCGCGCTTAAGGACGTCAAACACCTCGAACGCGCCGCCGCCTTAGGCATCGGCATCCATGACATGGCGCGGATCACTATCATCAACCGCGACCTGTTCGAGGGGCGCAAGCGGAAGCTCACCTGCGAGCTGCTGGACGACTACCCGCCGGACATCACCTTCCTCAGAGGCCAAGAACGCTGCTGCACGGAGGGCTGCCGCCGCAACACCGAGACCGTGGTGGAGATGCTTTACCGCGACCATGGCGGCCAAGGGGGCTTCACCATCCTCATGGGCAAGGGCA
>JAKQBR010000165.1 GCA_029574005.1 Deltaproteobacteria bacterium
CCATGCGGATCGAGGCATATGCGAAGGCCAGGGATCTGACCGACCGCTGGGCACCTTTGCTGGACCCGGACATGCGCAAGATTACCCTGCCTATAGCCGGCGAGGAGGTTACGGGGTACATGCACCTCCCCTCCGGGCAAGGCCGTTATCCCATGGTCATCGTGACCAACGGGCTGGAAGGCACCATGCAGGAATTGGCCTTTCCGCTTTTAAAGTACCGGCAAGAAAGGATCGGCGTATTCATCATGGAGATGCCGGGCACCTATGCCTATAAAAAACCTATGAGCACGGCTTCCGAGGCCGTTTATAACGGCGTGATCGACTATGTGGCCGCTCAGCCCAAGGTGGATCCCGGGCGCATTGCCATGGTGGGTACGAGTTTCGGCGGTTACTGGTCGGCGCGCATGGCGGCGGTCAACCCCCGTCTCTGCTGCGCCGTGGCCTCTGGCGCGCCGGTCGAGCATGCCTTTGCGACGTCCAATGCTTTTGGCTTACCTGCGATCATCGTTTCGACCATGCAGAAGGTGATGGGTGCCAAGGGCCTCCTGGATCTGGGCTCCAAGATGGAGGCCTTGTCGTTTGCCAAAGGCAATCTCTACCGAAACATAAAAATCCCGCTCCTGGTCATTAACGGCGACAATGACACCCTGATTGGCACCGAGGATTCAATTGAACTGAACAAGAAGGTCCCGGCATCTTTTCTCAAGCTGTATGAAAATGATGACCACTGCGCCATGGGACATTACCATGAATGGCTCGATCTCACCTTCGCCTGGCTCAAGCTGCAATTCGACAAGCCTGAGGCCACCTCAGTCATCATGATGAAACAGTAACCCGGGTCATACACGCGGTTGCTGCGGCGTGGCGGTGGACAAGGGGAACGGCTGGCTGTTGCATTGCGGGGATGCATATTATTTCAAGGACGAGATCCGCACCGACAAATCCATACCGCTCGCCCATAAACTCTTTCGCCATCTGGCCCATTGCGACTATAGAGGGGCCATGCACCAGATCGATCGTATCCACGAGGTATGGGGTAAAAACGGTGACGTGCTGAATATCATGGCCAGCCATGATCAGTTCGAATATATGGACCTGTTCGGTCGCGCGGTTGATTGATCCCCTGTAATCTTGAATCCGAATACGGTATCATACCGGAATAAAAGCGAGCGAGGCACGAAATGTTTCGACGAGAAATACAGACCGCTATTGAAATCCAGGCCGGTGCCGAGCGTGTCTGGCAGGTTCTGACCGATTTCAGGTCCTATCAGGAATGGAACCCCATGATACGGCGGGCAAAGGGCGAGGCCCGGTTGGGGGGATGCTTGAAGGTTCACTTCCAGCCCGCAGGCCGCACATGGGCCCGGGTCTTCTGGCCCAGGCTCATCACCGTCAAACCGGGTCGGGAACTGCGCTGGCTGGGAAGGCCGAGAATCCCCGGGATATTCGATATCGATCACTACTGGATCATCAACCCCTGCGGGGATGGCCGCATACACCTGCTCCACGGCACGGCTATTATCGGCCTCCTTGCGCCGATATTCGAACCCATGCTGCAAGGTTCCACCCGCCGGGCCTTCATTGCCATGAACCGCGCCCATAAAAAACGCGCCGAACAAGGGCCCCGGTGATGAGTCCTACTCAGAATCTTCGTGTAAATACTGCTTGATCTTGCGGCGGATGGAATCCGGCAGCCTGATGCCGATGGCGTTCAGGCGTGATTCATACTTGCGCAGCGAGCGGATATGCTCCGAGGTCGTGGAAAAGATCCTGAAATAGGACTGGATGCTGCCCTCGACCTCCTTGCGGAAGATCATGTCCTGATTGAGCAGGTCTTCCAGGGGCGCAATCACGCGGTAATTGATCGGCCGGCAGATGGAGCGGTAGGATACGAAGCGCTGCAGGGTCTCGCTCTCGAAGTTCTTTTCGCGGATGCTCTGCTCCACCTCGTTCAGGTCAACGCAGTCCAGGATCTGAAACTCATAATCGGCGCCCAGGATCTCATGGATCATGGACTGGGCGTTCTTGAACATCTCGCAGCCTTCGATTCCGCTCTCGCAACCCTTCTCGCAGCGCAGGTAGAGCACGAAGTCGATATCCGAGCTGTCCTGCGAAAGCCCGACATTGACCGATCCCATGACATCCAGGGCGATATCCCCCTGAATGCGCGTCTCCATGACGCGCACCACCTCTTCAAGCTTGTCGATGCGCTCTTCGGTCTCCTGGGTCTGGAAGGTGCGGAAGAAATCCTTGATCTCCTTGAAGAGCTGGATCTCGGGGATATGCGAGTACTTGACCACGCGCGTGTCGTAGTTCTCGCCCCTTTTCAGGGCCTGGTAGCGTTCCATGTCCACGATGTCTTCCACCCAGCCCAGGGGCATGCGGTAGTAGTCGGCGATATCGAAGATCCTTTCGTGGCTGATCTTGCGGAAGATCACCGATACTACTCGATCGCCTTCGATCTCGATCTGATAGAAGAAGCCGCCTTCGCAGACCTTGCCTGCGGCATCCGTGACCTCGCCGAAATTGGATGGATTGAGGTACAGGGTGTTCTCGACCTCCTTGACCCCCCAGGCATCATGAATGTGGCCGGTCAGGCACATCATCACCGGGTGGGTATCGCAATAGGTGCGCAGCGTGGGCGAGCCGAACGGTCCGCCGGCGGCCATACGGTCGTGCACCCCGTAGGCCGGCTGGTGGGTGACGATGATGGTGGGCTTGACGGCCCGGAAGAAGTGGAACATCTCGTTTTCCTTGACCCCCTTGCCGATCCCGGCCTGGTACTTGACGACATAGCGTTCGGGTATGCCCGGTGTCCAGACATCCGCCCCGCCGTACCCGCAGATGCGCACACCGTTGATCTGATGCCAGTGCAGGTGCAGATCGTGCTCATGCAGGCTGGTATACTTGAGGTCCATGTCGTAGTTACCGGGCAGGCAGAACATGCGCGAGCTCTGTCGCGTGGAGATGATGTTCTGCAGCACCTTGTACTTCTGCTGCATCACCCGGCGGGCCCTTATGGTGTATTGCTGGTAGCGCGTCCCCTTGTCCTGGATCTCATCGACGACATCCGGCTGCTCCAGCAGCTCATCCACGAAGTCCTCAATCTGGGTGTCGGCCTTGTCCATCCGCAACCTGAGGCCGTGGAAATAGGACTGCAGCTCGTGATATCGGATCGAGGTCTCCATGTTGTAGAAGGGGATGTCGATCAGATCGCCGGCGATGATATAGACATCCGCCAGCGTCTCGGCCAAGAGCCCTTTAAGCTTCTCGTAATCGCCGTGGATGTCGGTGAGATAAATCAGTTTCATGATCAGCCTATCGGAGAAGCGGGCGAGAGAATTGACATTCTTCGGTCAGACAAGGGCATTATCCATATAACTATCTGACAATAGATGCTTTATCAGATCACTATTGCCACGGCCGCACAGGTCGTATATATGCCTGGATCAAGCACATGCGCCTGTTTGAGATCGTTTCTTTTGAATCCATTCATGAGGAGGCAGTGCGTGAGAATGAACGTCAAGGAGGCCCTTGTCTTTGCCGCCATGGCCTTCCTGTTGATCGTGGTATCGCTGGGCGTCAGTGAGATGGTATCCGCCTATCCGGGGCGCATGAGCGCCGGCATATCCGACACAGCTGCACATGGGGGCCATGGGAACGAACCGCAAGGAGGAATCACCCCCCCCATGCCGTCAGCTCGTGAGCCTTC
>JAKQBR010000173.1 GCA_029574005.1 Deltaproteobacteria bacterium
TCACCATCCTCATGGGCAAGGGCATCGATAAGGCGGCCGTGGACAGGATAACCGGACGGGTGCATATCGCCGGCGGTTGCGCCATCCAGGACCATGGCGTGGCGCTAGAGAAGCGCCTGGGCAGCAAGGCCGTGACCATGAGCCCGGGCTGCAACAACCTGGCGCTGACCACCTACGGCCTGTGCAGGCACATGCGCGTCAACCCGCTAACGCTGGCGCATGTGGACCTTCTGAGGTCCGCGGGGTTACTCGTAATGGCCAAGCTGAAGGGCTCGCAGGCCAATATCGTACCACTACTCTAATGCAAAAAGGGGTGAAGCATGCAGGCAAAGAACTATATCATCGCCATCGACTCGGGGACCCAGAGCATCCGCGCGGTGCTCTTCGACCGCCACGGCACGGAAGTCGCCATCGAGCAGGCCGAATATGAACCCTACTTTTCGCTGGCCCCCGGGTGGGCCGAGCAGCACACCGAGGACTACTGGACCAAGCTCTGCCGGGTGTGCCGGGGGCTGATGGCCAAGATCGACATCGACGTTAACCAGATCAGCGGCATCGGCCTGACCAGCCAGCGTACGACCGTCATCCCCATGGACGAGGACGGCAACGCCTTGAGGCCCGGCATCATCTGGCTCGATCAGCGCACGGTCGCCAATGTCCCGCCGCTCAACCCGGCCATCAGCCTCGCCATGCGTCTGGCCGGCCTGCTGGACTCCATCCGCTACGCGCAGAAAAACTCAAAGTTCCTGTGGATCAAGCAGAACGAACCGGAAATATACCGCAAGACGCACAAGTTCGTGCAGGTCACCGGCTTCTTCGTACGCAAGCTCACCGGTGAATTCCGCGACTCCACCGGCATGGTGTGCGGGATTCAACCCTTCGACTACAAGGCCTTGCGCTGGTACGGGAGGGGCTACGATTTCCTCTACGACGCCTTTGCCGTCGAACGTCGTCACTGCGTCGAGCTCTATCCGCCGGATACGGTGCTCGGCCATATCACCAGGGAGGCATCCCTGGCCACCGGTCTGCCCGAAGGGCTGCCGCTGGTGGTCGGCGCCGGAGACAAGCAGTGCGAGCTCCTGGGCGCGGGCGCCATCGACCCGTCCATCGCGGTGATCAGCTTCGGCACGGCCACGGCCATGGAGGTGATCACGCGCACGTATATCAGCGACTCCGCGCTGCGCTTCTTTACCTGGCCGGCCGCGCTGCCCAACGCCTGGGACATCGAGATGTTCATCTACCGAGGCTTCTGGATGGTGACCTGGTTCAAGCAGGAGATGGGCCTGCGCGAGGCGCTGGAGGCAGAGAAGCGCGGCGTGGCGCCCGAGGTCGTGCTGGACGAGGTGATCCGGGACATCCCGCCCGGTTCCATGGGCCTCATGCTGCAGCCCTACTGGTCGCCCACGGTGGGCAACAAGTACGCCAAGGGCGCTATCATCGGGTTCGGCGATATCCATACCCGGGCGCATATCTACCGCGCGATCTTCGAGGGCATCTGTTTCGAACTCAGGCACATGCAGGAGATCGTGCAGAAAAAGACCGGCGTGCCCATTCGCGAGATCTGCGTGGGCGGCGGCGGATCGCGCAGCGACGTGGTCGTCCAGATTGCGGCCGACATGTTCAACCTGCCGGCCTCACGCATGGCCACCTCCGAGATCTCGGCCTTGGGTGCGGCGATGGATGCGGCCGTGGGCACGGGCATGTACGCCAACTTCGATGAGGCCGTGGCCGCCATGGTGAAGAAAGCCAGGACCTTTGAGCCCAACCCGCAGAACCATCGCATCTACACCCGGCTGTTCAATGATGTCTACAAGAAGACGTTCAGCACCATGGAGCCGGTGTACCGCCGCATCGCCCAGATCACCGGGTATCCGGCCGAAGATTGATAAACTCAATCATTCTATTGACATGCACACCGGCCGGTGTTATTCGATGATCAGCGTGACACGGCAAGGGGCCTGGGTGCCTCCCCAGATGATTGCACATGTGATGCATTCCCCGGGCCGTGGGCATACCTTCAGAATTCTTGTAAGACGTTCTCGCTCCATGGTTGTGGTATAGGGTTGGGGAAAACCAGGCAACTGGGTTATAGACAAATAACATGATCAGGGGAGGTGCATGATGCGGAGCATTGCGATCATCAATCAAAAGGGCGGATGCGGCAAGACCACCACGGCGGTGAACCTGAGCGCCTGTCTGGCATACATGAAAAAGAAGGTCCTGGTCGTGGACATGGACCCCCAGGCGCACGCCACACTCGGTTTCGGGATCAATCCGGGCGAGGTGAACAAGAGCATCTACGATCTCTTTACCGGCCACGACAACGGCGGTCCAAAGACCGAGGACACGATCGTGAAGATATCGGAATGCCTCCACCTGGTGCCGTCCGATGTCATGCTGAGCGCCATCGAGCCGCTCCTGCACGCAAAGGATTACCGCGAATACTATCTGGCCGACATCCTTTTGCCGCTCTCCGGCAAGTACGACTTCATCATTGTGGACTGTCCGCCCAATATCGGCCTCCTGACCTTCAATGCCCTGTTCGCCTGCGCCGAGGCCATCATCCCTATGGAGAGCGGCCTGTTCTCGCTGCACGGCCTTGCCAAGCTGCTTGAGACCGTTGACCTCGTCAACCAGAAACGCACGCAAAAGCTTACGGCCTATGCCCTGCCCACCATGTTCGACCGTCGCACCCGCATCGCGCACGAGTCCCTAGAAGAGCTGGCGCGGCATATGCCGGGCCGCGTGTTCAAGACGGTCATCAACACCAATGTCAAGCTTAAAGAGGCCGCCGGCTACGGCCAGCCCATCATCGATTACGATATGACCAGCACGGGGTTCACCGACTACTTCAATCTGGCCAAAGAGGTGATTGCCCTCAAGAAGCTCAAGCAAACCAAAGAATTGCCGAATGAGAGGGGTATGCAGCCCTGCATCACCAAGGATGGGGTCCTCTTTACCTACTACGCGCCCAAGGCCGAACAAGTCTATGTCGTGGCGGATTTCAACAACTGGAAGACCGACAAGACCCCCATGAAGAACGTTGACGGCACAGGCGTCTGGCAGAAGCTCGTACCGCTCAAGAAGGGGACCTACGAGTACAAGTTCTATGTGGACAACAAATGGGTCAACGATCCCGGCAACCCCAAGAGGAGCACCAACGAGTTCGGAGGGAACTCCATCGTCGAGATTGAGTGAGCATGAGGGAACGACCGAGGCTGGGGAGGGGACTGGAGGAGGTGTCTTCTCATTTCCTTTCCCCCCAGCGCCCCAGAGACCTGCAGCCTGACAATCCGCCCCCGTCGGCGGTTGAAAACCGGACTATCGGCGTCTGCCATCCCGATTCCCGGCTTATCCAGTCCTGCCTGGTAACCAATCTGGCGCTCGAACTGGCCAAACGCCGTCACCCCGTCACGGTGCAGGACTTCCTGCCTCCCGGCGAGGCCAGCATACGCACCCTGATGGGGACCATCGCCACCCAGGATGAGCAGCTTCCGGATCAGGCGGCGATCAAACTGTACGGACTGCCGGAGATCACCATTATCCAGTCCGGGCCTGCCCAGACATGGAAGGTCCCGGCCCCGGTTCCCGAAACGATGCCCAGTGAAGGTCCGCGCCCAGGGGATCATCTGGTCAACATGGTCGGCGACCTGGACTTCATCCTTTCCAGCGATGCCGTCCGGGATTTTATCCTCATCACGCAGACCGGGGATGATCACATGCTCAAGGCCTATGCCTTTCTCAAGACCATGCACAGCGCCCACGACCAGACCCGGCTGCACCTGGTCATGGACGACGCCCCCGGCCCCGAGGAGGCCGAGCGCCTCTTCAATCGCTTTGGCGCCTTTGTCAGGAAACACCTGGGTGTGGGCGTGGGCTTTCTGGGCAACCTCATCCAGGACGAGCTCCTCCAGCGCTCCATCGTGGAGCGCAGGCCGCTGGTGCTCGCCAGGGACCGCGGCGAAACCGGGATGGCCTCCATCTGCGCCCGACTCCTGGATACCCTGGAGACGGACGGTCCCCTCCCGAGCGAGGCCGACTGATGCGTTTCCTGAAGCCCCTCATCACCGGGGACCACGCGGAGATGGCCAAGGCCTGCTCTCAGTGGTTCAGGGATGAACTGGGCCTCAAGATCGTGGAATACAACCTGGGCAACACCTTTACCGGCAGCATCGATATCCTGGCGACCGACGCCACCTCCCTCTTCCTCATCACGGTGAGCTCAACCCAAGTCGAGGAGGCATTGCTCAGATCATTGAGCGGCTTATGGTGGTTCAGCGTCAATAAGACCTTTCTCGCCCGCGTTTTTTCCAAAAACGAACTCGACCTGACGCTGCCGCCGCAGATCATGATCCTGGCCCCGAACTTTCCTCCCGAGGCCAAGGCGATCATGTCCCGGGCACTGACCGTACCGGTGCGGCTCTTCCGTTTTATGGCGTTCGGCAGCGAGGCCAACCCCGAGCTGTTCATCGAAGAAGTAGGCGCCCCCCCTGCGTCCCCGCAGTCCGCCCAGACCGAGGACTTTTCGGCCCTGCGCCGGAGGCTCGGCATCGAGAAGGCCGGCGTGAGCGACGAGGAGATCCGTGATTTCAGATCCAGCGTTGCCCGGTAATAGCCTCCGGCCAGAACAACCCGCTATAAGCGGCCGCTTCTAACCGCATATTTTCACGGCTGCCATGCCGCGGGCCCATCGCATTGTCCCCAACGATCTCGAGGCCAAAACATGGCCGTTGGGAGGCCGGGGGTCTTGACTGCTCGCGCGAACTCTTTATATATACGTGTAACAAACTGCATGGGCCCTTCCAGTGAGAATCATACGAGGGTGGATTGTAGGTTTGTAAGCGGTAAGCGCGCTGTTGTCCTGTCTTAATTGAATTGCACCCATGACACCATAAGAGACCTCTGGCGGATTCCCATCCGGGGAAGGGAAAACAAAAAGGAGGTGCATGGATGAAGGACAAGGAAAAAAATGAACTGCAGAACACTGGTGGGATAACGCGCAGGGAGTTGTTCAAAGGTGCCGTGACCGTTGGCATTGCAGCCTCCGCAGGGACCCTGGCCCTCAATCTTACCAGGACGGATGCCGAGGCCGCCGAAAAGAAGATGCTCCCCGCCAAATGGGACGAAACCCTGGACACGGTGGTCGTCGGTTCGGGCTTTGCCGGCCTTGCCGCGGCAGCCGAGGCCGCGAAGGGGGGGGCGAAGGTCGTCATTCTGGAGAAGATGCCGGTCTACGGCGGTAACTCGGTCATCAACGGCGGCGAATACAATTCCTGGGATGACGCGCTTCATCTCCGCGAGAAGCTCAATCTGGGCGACGACAGCGTGGACCTCCACACCAAGGACACCATCAAGGGCGGCGACTTCTACGGCAACCCCGAGCTGGTGCAGATCTTCACCGAAGGGGCCACGCCGGCCCTCAACTGGATGATGGAAGAAGGCGGGGCAAAGCTGCGCAACATCCTGAACCGCACCGGCGGCCACACGGCCTACCGGACACACACCTGCGTCGAGGGCGTCGGCCGTGGATACACCGAGGCCTTGAAAAAGATCGCCTTGGGCCGCGGAGCGACCTTGCGCCTCAACACCGAGGTCACCTGGATCTGGCGGGCCGATACCAGCGGACCGGTCCTGGGCCTCGAGGTCAAGGAAGGCGGCAAGAAAAAGAACATCCGGATCAGGCGCGCTTTGATCATGGCCTCCGGCGGATTCAGCCGG
>JAKQBR010000407.1 GCA_029574005.1 Deltaproteobacteria bacterium
GCGTGATCGATAAACAGGTGTGGTGCCGCCTTAGTTCTTCGGCCGGTACTTGGTCGGAACCGTCCCAGACCAGGTCCGTGCACCGCCCCCGCCGCAGCGTGAGGTAAGAATCATGGTGGTTGTGTCGACACCGCCACCAATGCCTTGGATCGTGGCCGTAATGACGCCGTCGGCGTCAGCGTCGGCACAGGCACCAACCGTCACGGAACTGATGTATTTGGTCGGTACCGCTATACCCAATGTATCGGCAGCGTCCGTCAGGGGATTGATTGCGGCGCTTACGCCCTGTTCGGATATGTGGGTGTTGAGCGCGCTCATGAGAGCGCCCACGGTGTTAGAAACCTCACCCAGCTTGGCCTTGCGGGTATAGTCGCTGTAGGCCGGTATGGCGATGGCTGCCAGGATACCGATGATCGCGACCACGATCATCAACTCGATCAACGTAAAACCCTTCTTGTCAGACCTTACCATATGATTCCTCCTTTGTTCTGTGTATTTTTTGACCCTACTATGAAGTCCTGATGCTTTCATGATGAAATAGATCGTTTTTCCGTGCATGCCCATTCTTTAATCTTTACGGCCGCGCGATAAAAAACTTTAATAAAATATTAACGAATCGCGGGCCGCTTGTAAAGCAGGAAACCGCCCGGCTCAATGCGCATATTCGTCGCGGTAGATGGCCACCAAAGTAATGGCCATGCTGAGGATCAAAGGCCCGATCAGGATGCCGGTGAAACCGAAGAGCTGCAGGCCGCCCAGGATCGAGAACAGGATCCAGACCGGGCTCACCTGGGTGCCGCCGCGCATGAGGTAGGGCCTCAGGAAATTGTCCAGGCTCGAGATCACCAAGACCCCCCAGACCAGGATAAACATGCCGCCCTTGAGCGCGCCGGTGGTGATGAGGACGACCCCGGCCGGCACCCACACGAGGGCCGAGCCTACCACCGGGATCAGGCTGGCAAAGGCCACGGAGGTGCCCCACAGCACGGGCGAGATCCCGGCAACGGCGAACCCTATACCGGCCACGACCCCCTGGGCCACGGCGGTCAGCAATATGCCCACCACGGTGGACATGCTGACCTCCTTGAACTTGGCGACGATCTGCCGTTTCTGGCCCTCGGGCATGGGGATGATATCCAGCAGATCGGCCAGCCACACCGATCCGTCGCGCAGGAAGTAGAATAAGGTGAAGATCAGGAGGAAGAAGCTCAGGATCATGCCCGTGACATTGCCGATCACGCTCGTGGAGTGCCTCATGATGAAATTCACGAACAGCTTGACGATCTCTACGGCCTGGGATTCCATGGCGCCCGGCGAATACCCCAGTCCGGGGAGATAGCGCTGCAAAAGCTCGACCCCCTTGGCCAGAACCCCGCTGCGGGGCATGATGGTTGAGCCCTGCTGGAGCTTGGCGGAGATGCTGGAATAAACGTACGTGGCCTCCTGGGCCAGGAACACGGTCAGCACGGCCAGCGGCAGGATGACCAAGAGGATCAGGATCAGGCAGGTCAGCAGGCTGGCCAGAGACCCTCGGTTGCGCAGCAGAACCAGCAGGCGTCTGTAGAGCGGGAAGAACACGACGGCGCAGATCAGGCTCAAGAGGATGGTCTCGATGAAGGGCTTCCATACCAGGAAGACCATAACCAGCGAGAAGCCCAGGCAGAAGTAGAAAAAGGTCTTCCCGTGCCTGCTGATGGGGGAAGGGCTGTCATTCATGCTTGGCCGGGGCTTCCTGCTCGGTATTGATGAAGAGAATGCGCTGACAGACCGGGCATACGATGAGGCGGTCGGCCCGCACGAGCTCGTTGTACAGCTGGGGCGGTATATGCATGTGGCAGCCTTTGCAGACCCCGTCGAGGCACTCCACGACCACCAGGCCCTTGCGTTTCTCCTTGATGCGGTCGTACTTGGACAGCAGGCCGGCCTCGACCTTGCCGCGCAGCTCGTCGA
>JAKQBR010000408.1 GCA_029574005.1 Deltaproteobacteria bacterium
CACGTGGTCCTCCTCATGCGTACGGGGTAGATTCGCAATTGCTGATGGTTGATCACGCTATCATCGGCCGGAAAGACTGTCAACCGGCCCTGCGCTCTTATGATGCCGGAAGACGTCGGAAAGGAGCCCTCCAGCCGGCGGTCATGAGATGGAGAGGCGCGATCTTCGGGGATGATCGCGATTGGGCTTGACTAGCGGACAGGGTTTTCTATAGTTTGGGCAATTTAGCTCTGCCGGCAGAGGAGGAAAAGGTATGCCCAAGCGAAATGACATCCAGAAGGTAATGATTATCGGTTCAGGCCCCATCGTAATCGGTCAGGCCTGCGAGTTCGATTATTCCGGCACACAGGCCTGCAAGGCCCTGCGCGCCCTGGGGTATACGATTCTGCTGGTGAATTCGAATCCGGCCACGATCATGACCGATCCCGGCATGGCCGACATCACCTATATCGAGCCCTTGAACCTCAAGACCTTGACCGAGATCATCGACAAGGAGCGGCCGGATGCCATCCTGCCCAACCTAGGCGGGCAGTCGGGCCTCAATCTCACCTCCGAGCTGGCTAAGGCGGGTGTGCTGGAGAGCTACGGCGTCAAGGTCATCGGCGTCAACATCGACGCCATCGAGCGCGGCGAGGACCGCATCGCCTTTAAAGAGACCATGAACCGCCTGGGCATCGAGATGCCCAGGAGCGAGCCGGCCTACAGCGTGGAGGAGGCCGAGGAGATCGCCGGCCGCATCGGTTACCCCGTGGTGATCAGGCCGGCCTACACCATGGGCGGCACGGGCGGCGGCCTGGTATACAACGTCGAGGAATTGCGCACCATCGCCAGCCGAGGACTGTCGGCCTCTCTGGTGGGGCAGATCCTGATCGAGGAATCCGTGCTGGGATGGGAGGAACTCGAGCTGGAGGGGGTGCGCGACGCCAAGAACAACATGATCACGGTGTGCTTCATCGAGAACATCGATCCCATGGGCGTGCATACGGGCGACTCCTTCTGCTCGGCCCCCATGCTCACCATCACGCCGGAGCTCCAGGCCAGGCTCCAGAAGTATTCCTACGATATCGTCGAGGCCATCGAGGTCATCGGCGGCACCAATGTCCAGTTCGCGCACGACCCGGTAAGCGACCGGGTGGTGGTGATCGAGATCAATCCGCGCACCTCGCGCTCATCGGCCCTGGCATCCAAGGCCACGGGCTTCCCCATCGCGCTCATATCGTCCAAGCTGGCCGGTGGGCTGACCATGGACGAGATCCCCTACTGGCGCGACGGCACGCTCGACAAGTATACACCCTCAGGCGATTATGTCGTGATCAAGTTTGCCCGCTGGGCCTTCGAGAAGTTCAAAGGCGTCAAGGACAAGCTCGGCACGCAGATGCGCTCGGTGGGCGAGGTCATGAGCATCGGCAAGACCTACAAGGAGACGCTGCTGAAATCGATCCGCTCCCTGGAGAACGGGCGCTACGGGCTGGGATTTGCCAAGGATTTCAATAGCCGCAGCCTCGACGAGCTCATGCTGCTGCTGGCGGAACCCACCAGCGAACGGCAGTTCGTGATGTACGAGGCCTTGCGCAAGGGCGCCACCGTTGAGGCGTTGGCGGCCAAGACCGCTATCAAACCCTGGTTCATCCGCCAGATGCAGGAGCTGGTCGAGCTCGAGGAGCAGATCCTGAAGTACAAGGGCCAGACCCTTCCCGACGACCTCCTGGCGAAGGCCAAGAAGGACGGTTTCGCGGACCGGTACCTCTCCCAGCTGCTGGGCGTTCCCGAGGCCGATATCCGTGAACGGCGCAAGAGTCTGGGCATCGTGCATGCCTGGGATGGGGTCAAGGTCAGCGGGGTCGAGAACGCGGCCTACTACTATTCCACCTATAACGCCACTGATACCGTGCCGGTCAGCCAGCGCTCCAAGATCATGGTCCTGGGCGGCGGACCCAACCGCATCGGCCAGGGCATCGAGTTCGACTACTGCTGCGTGCACGCCGCGTTTGCCATCAAGGATGAAGGCTACGAGGCCATCATGGTGAACTGCAACCCCGAAACGGTCTCGACCGATTACGACACCTCGGACAAGCTCTATTTCGAGCCCTTGACCGTCGAGGATGTCCTGGCCATCTATGAAAAGGAGAGGCCTGAAGGCGTCATCGTGCAGTTCGGCGGCCAGACCCCCCTCAATATCGCCAACGAGCTTGCCGCCGCCGGTGTCAAGATCCTGGGTACCTCGCCCGACATGATCGACCTGGCCGAGGACCGCGACCGTTTCCGCAGGATGATGGACAAGCTCGGCATCCCCATGCCGGAGTCCGGCATGGCCAGTACGCTCCAAGACGCCCTGGACATCTCCCGGCGCATCGGCTACCCGCTCATGGTCAGGCCGTCCTATGTCCTGGGCGGCCGCGGCATGGAGGTGGTGTACGACGAGGACATGCTCAGGCAGTATGTCGCCGCCGCCGTAGGGGTGACCCCCGAGCGGCCCATCCTGATCGACAAGTTCCTGGAGAACGCCATCGAGGCCGAGGCCGACGCCATCGCCGACGGGCATGACGCCTTTGTGCCGGCGGTCATGGAGCACATCGAACTGGCCGGTATCCACTCCGGCGACTCCGCCTGCGTGATCCCGCCCATCAGCATCCCGACCAAGCACATCGAAACCATCTATGAATATACCCGCCGCATCGCCATCGAGCTGGGGGTGGTGGGGCTCATGAACATGCAGTACGCCATCTGCAACGACATGGTGTACGTCCTGGAGGCCAACCCCAGGGCCTCGCGCACCGTGCCTCTGGTGTCCAAGGTATGCAACATCT
>JAKQBR010000242.1 GCA_029574005.1 Deltaproteobacteria bacterium
AGAGCAAACGCGCCGCCGGCCCCTATGTGGGCATCAACCTGGCCGCCATCCCGGACACGCTCCTGGAGAGCGAGCTCTTCGGCTTCGAAAAGGGGGCCTTCACCGGGGCGTATGCCACGCGCATCGGCAAGTTCGAGCTGGCCGATCACGGGACCATCCTCTTGGACGAGATCACCGAGATCAGCTTAGGCCTGCAGGCCAAGCTCTTGCGCGTCCTGCAGGAGCGCCAGATCGATCGTGTGGGGGGCAAAGAACCGCTGGCCCTCGATTTCCGGGTGATCGCCACCACCAACCGCGATATCGAAGCGATGATCCGGGAAGGGAGGTTCCGCCAGGACCTCTTCTACCGGCTGAATGTCATCCCCATCAGGATACCGTCTCTGAGGGCGCGCAGCGAGGATATCATCCCGCTCGCGACCCATTTCATCAAGAAGGTGGCCAAGCGCGAGGGGATGGCGGAAAAAAGGATCGGCGAGGCGGCAAAAAGTGCACTCCTGGCATATGCCTGGCCCGGCAATGTGCGCGAACTGGAAAACCTCATCGAGCGCGCCATGATCCTCTCGGAAGGGCCCGAGATCCTGCCCGAGATCATCCGCGCCGGCATGGAAGGCGCACAGCCCGCCCAGACCGGGGTCGGCACCACCATCCCCGAGATGGAGCGCCATCTCATCATCTCCACCCTGACCCAGGTGGGCGGCAATCGCACCAGGGCCGCCGAGCTTCTGGGCATCAGCATCCGGACGCTGCGCAACAAGCTCAACGAATACAAGGCCGACGGCGCCCTGCCCCCCGTTTAGCGCCCCGGACCGGGAAGAGTCAAAAAACCGACGGGCCCTCGGTCAAAAAATCGCGTCTCCGGCGTTTCAAGGGCCTGCATCCATGCGGTTTTAGGCCTTGGTACGACAATTGCTTTACCAAACCGCGGGAGGAACGAACATGGGCGACATCTTCGGCAAGATTTGGACAGACCTCAAGGGTTTGATGGATTACCAGGTCAACCGTCAGGCGGTGATATCCAGCAATATCGCCAATCAGGATACCCCCGGTTACAAGGCCAAGGATATCTCCTTCGACGAGCACCTCAAGTCGCGCCTGGCCCTTACGCGCACCAACCCCAATCACCGGCAGAGCAAGGCGGGTTCGATCACTCACCGGACCTACGCCGATCCGTACGGACGCATCGGCAACGACGGCAATACGGTCGATCTGGACCGCGAGATGATGAAGATCGCGCAGAACAATATCCTGTACAGCTCCGCCGTCCAGATCATCGAGCACAAGGTCACCGGACTACAGAACGTTATCAAGGGGATACGCTAATGGACCTCTTCACCGCCATGGATATCAGCGCCAGCGGCATGCGCGTGCAGCGCACGCGCATGAACGTCATCAGCTCCAACATCGCCAACGCCCAGACCACCCGCACCGAAGAGGGCGGTCCGTACAAGCGCAAGGACGTGACCCTCAAGGCGAAGACCTTCGAAGAGGCCTTGGCGGGCGTGGAGGTGGATTCCATTACGGCCGACCCGGCCCCGGGCGAGCGTATCTACAACCCCGGCAGCCCTGACGCCGACAAGGACGGCTATGTCACCATGCCCAACGTGAACATGATGGAGGAGATGGTGAATCTGCTGGATGCCAGCCGGTCCTTTGAGGCCAATTCCGCGGCGATAAAGGCCCAGAAAGACATGGCCACCAAGGCGCTCGGCATCGGGAGGCAATAATGCGTCTGGAACCCCTTAAATCGACGTTGGACACGAGCATCGGTTCCGAGAAGGCCAAGCCGCAGCCCGGACTGGCGTTCGCGGACGCCTTTTCCGAGGCGGTGAAGAAGGTCAACAGCGACGCTCAGCGGGCGGAGCAGTCCAGCCTGGACCTGGCGTCAGGGAGAAATGCCAACATCCACGAGGTCATGTTGGAGATGCAGAAGTCGAGCATCCAGATGAGCCTCATGGTAACCAGCGTTAATAAGCTCATCGAAGCTTATAACCAGCTCATGCAACTGCGATGAACCCGTTAGAGAGCATTAAAAGACTCCTTCAGCGTCTCAACGCCCTGCCCATGGCCCAGCGGGTGGGCATCCTGGCCATGGTCGCGCTGGCCGTGGCCGTGGTCGTGGTGACATCGATATGGACCATGGCCCCCAACTACCAGTACCTCTTCACGGACCTGAACGAGACCGACGCCTCGTTGATCGTGCAGAAGCTCAAGGCTGACCGCATCCCCTACAAACTGGTCAAGGGCGGTACGGCCATCATGATCCCGGAGGAGAAGGTCTACGAGGAGCGCATCGCCCTGACCGCCCAGGGTCTTCCCAAGGGAGGCATCGGCAAGGGTTTCTCGCTCTTTGACGAATCGAATTTCTCGACCACCGAGTTCGTCCAGAAGATCAATTACCAGCGCGCCCTGGAGGAAGAGCTGGCCAAGACCATCATGTCTTTGGAAGAGGTGGACTACGCGCGCGTGCACATCGCCATGCCCAAGGAGAGCGTGTTCATCGAGGACGAGCAGCCGGCCAAGGCATCGGTCGTGATCAGGCCCAAAAACACCCGGCGCATCAGCCCGGCGCGCGTGCAGGGGATCGTCTATCTGTTGGCCAAGAGCGTGCGCGGCCTGGAGCCCGAGAACATCAGCATCGTCGATATCACCGGCAAGATCCTTTACGAAGGCAAAGAGAAGGACGACGCCCTGGCCATCGCCAGCGACCGGCTTGAGGCCAGACGGGCGCTGGAGAACACCCTGGAGACCCGCGCCCAGGAGATGCTCGAAAAGATCGTCGGGCCGGGAGCGGCCATCATCAAGGTCAGCGCCGACATCAACATGGATATGGTCAAGAGTCTCAAGGACGCCTATGACCCCGACCTGCAGGTCACCCGCAGCGAAGAGCTGAAGAACGAGTTCGGCGCTCCCCCGGGAGGGGCCGCCGGCATCGCCGGGACCCAGGCCAATCTGCCCACCGGCCGGGGCGGTCCGACGCCCATCCCGCCCAATGCCGAGTCGGGCTCGTCGAGCGTGATCCGCAACTATGAGATCACCACCACCAAGACCGAACATATCCAGGCCCCGGGCGAGATCAAACGCTTGAGTGTCTCCGTGGTCGTGGACGGGACCTACAAGGTCGACAAGGACGGCAAGAAGGTCTATATCCCGCGCCCGGCCGGCGAGCTCAAGGACATCGAGAACGCGGTCAAACAGGCCGTGGGTTTCAACGCCGACCGGGAAGACCTCATCTCGGTGGCCAACATGCAGTTCGCGCAGGAGGACACGGGAGCCGAGGCCGGCGTCGTGACCAAGTTCAAGGACCTCATCCTGGAGAACCTGACGACCATGCTCAAGTGGATCGTATTGCTGGTCGTGATCGTGATGGTGCTGCTGCTCGTGATCCGGCCACTCATGAAGTGGCTGACCTCCGGCGTGCGGGTCGTGAGCGAGTCGGCCGCCGATCAGCGGGCCTTGGGCGGTGAGGAGCGTCGCGCCCTGGAGGGCGGCAAGGAATTGCCCATGATCGAAGAGGCGATGGCCAAGAGCGAAGAGATGAAGACCGCCGTCTTGGGCCAGCGCAAGGTGATCCAGGAGATCGCCAAGGCGGACAATGAATCCGCCACGGCGGTGGTCAAGTCCTGGCTGCAGGAGCAGGGTTCATGATCAATCCCAAGAAGCTTGACGGTCCCCAGAAGGCCGCCATCCTGCTGATGGCCATGGGCGATGACTTCGCCCGCGAGATCTTCAAGAACCTCACGCACCAGGAGATGCAGCTCCTGGCCAAACGCATGGCCAGTCTCGAGGACATCACCGTGCCGGTCAGCACGGTGCAGGGGATCCTGAAGGAATTCCAGAGCAAATGCGCCGAGGTGAGCGGCATCACCGGCAAGGGCGTGGCCTTCCTGGAGAAGGCCATCGTCGATGCCCTGGGCAGCGACAAGGCCAAGCCGATCCTCGAGTCCATCCACATGGCCACGGACAAATCGCCCTTCTCCACGCTCAGGCAGGTGGACACCTCCATCCTGGTGGATTACCTCAGGGGCGAACACCCCCAGACCGTGGCCCTGGTTCTGGCCCACCTGGATAGCCAGAAGTGCGCCCAGATCATCAAGAACCTGCCCGAAAAGCTCCAGCCTGAGAT